>JAEXGP010000088.1 GCA_023450775.1 Actinomycetes bacterium
CCGGCACTACTCGTCGGTCTCGCCGTCGCTCGACCAGTAGAGGCCGGCCACCAGCGCGACCCAACAGCGGTGAACTCGAACCGAATCAGCGGAATGCCTCCTCCGGCGTGACGTTCTGTTCGATCGCCGAGACAGTCGGCCAACGCGTCACGAAGGCGATGGCGTCCTGTAGATCGGCTGCGGTGGCAAGGCAATCGAACTTGAGGAATACCAACCGGCGATCGTGGTCGGGAACCAAGGTTTGGATCGCCCCACCGCTCGCCGCGCCAGGTGCGCCCTCGGCTCCGATGTACTCGGCGAACTCCTCGACACCCTGCACGGTGGTGTCCAGCTTGACCGCAACATCGACTGGTTCATCGGGGTAGTACCGGTCCCTGCCCCCGCACACGTCCGAGGGCGGCGGCTGACTGGCGTCCAGACCTTCACCACACGACGTGCCGACCACGCCCACCGCACCGAGGAACAAGGCCCCGCCCAGCAGTCGAGCTGAGCGTCTCCAGTTCCGACGAGTAGTTGAGTCCGTACGATCGGGCATTAGGTCGTATCGGCCCGCTCCTACAGCGACTGGACACATCGGCCTGAAGGCCACTGCCCTCCCGACGCACTGCCGGCACTACGCGCTACGTCTGGCGCAGCGAGTTAGCCGGGTTCGTAGCTGTAGCTGATGGGCACGCACTGCGCCCGGATGCGGATGGTCGCCGGACCGTCCGGCCGCTCTAGGAGCATCAGCGTGTACTGCACGTTCATGTTCCGGGACTCACCCCGCACGGTGGTCCACGTGACGGCTCCCAGGCGAGATGCTTGGCGGGAGGTCTCCTCGGGTGCGCCGCCGTCAAGCTCTGTTCCCGGCGACGTTGGGGGCACGAGTTTTCGTGCTGCGTCGACATAGCGGTCGAAGACGCGCTGGGGGTGGCCCTCGACGCGCAGTACGGAGGTGGTCGCCCAACCCTCCTCGTCGATCAGCAGCGGCATGAGGACGGTCGACCCTTCTTCCACGACCAGGTGGGGGTGAGTGCCGGCTTCGAGTGGCTCGCCGACTTGGGGGAGCGCCGGCCACCGAGTCGGGACCGGGGGCGGTTTCACACCGAGGGGAGCGTCGGGTGCGCCAGTCACGTTGGCCTTGCCCCACGCGCTGTCGCCATCGGCGTAGTACTCGAGGGTGAGGAACGTCTGCGCCGATGCACCGTTGTGGGCGGGGGCCCGGTAGAACTCGACGGAGAATCCCCGCACCTGATCGGGTGGCAGGGGGTCGAATGGGGTGATGGTGCGGGCGTCGCGCACGGCCCCGATTGCCAAGCACCGGTACCGAGTGTCGTCCCGTCTGCAGTACGACGACAGCGGCAGTCGCGGCTCCGAGTAGTTGTCGGCGGGCTGCATGACCAGTCCGTTGCGCTGTGCCTGTCGGCCGAGGTCAGCGATGACCGGGCGGGGGTCACCGTCGACGACCATCGTTGCCTGCCAGCTCTGGAACGGTGGTCCGTCTGGGTTCGGACTCCGGGGGCCATCGTCGAAGGGCAACGGTCCGTCGATGAGCATGGCTCCGGATGGGACGACGAACCCATCGAGCAACGCCGTCCCCGGCGGGTGTGATCCTGGACCGACCGGTACCGGCGCAGCAGCCCGGGCGGTGTCGGAGCCTTCGTCCGAGGACGTGCACCCTCCCAGGGCAACGACGACGACCAGCAGGGCCATCGGCCCAAACCACCACTTCCTCACCTCAACCAGTGTGCCCGGCAGCCGCCTCGTCCGGACGGCAGAACGACGACGCGCCCTACCGCTGGCCCGCAGGTCACGACCCACCGTGACCGGGTGTAGATGGGCCATTAGGTACCTGGTTCGCGAAGGCGCTGAGTCGTCAGTTCCCGCCCCGGTCCGACGTCCGCTGACGTCCGTGCAACGTCCGCTTTGCGGACGTTGCCAGTCTGTGCCGTGCTCTCACCAGGTCATCGACCGCACGCGTGTTCGTGCGTCGCGGGCGGCCGGGCCGCACGGGCGCGGCCGCTTCCCGGCATCAGTCGCCACGGGCGAGCACCCTCAGGTGGTCGACGTCGCGGAACACTCCATCCTCGGAGACGAGGTCGATGCCGAGCCGCAGCGCCGTCGAGGCGATCCACCGATCGGCGTCGTGGACCTTCTGACCGAGCGGATGCCCCGATGCCTCGCACGCCGCCCTGAGCTCGGCGCAGATGGACATCAGCCGGTCATCGGGCTGCACCACGACGAACCGCCCCAGGTCCCGCTCCAGCGAGCGTCGACGCAGATCACCCCAACCGGCCTTGATCGCGCCGTAGCGCAGCTCGGTGACGCTCGCGAAGGACACCACGATCGAACGGCCGTCGATCAATGCTCGGTAATCGTCGGCCGGCGACGGGTCACGGCTGGCGTTGACCAGTGCCGACACCACCATCGTGTCGACCACGACCGGGCCAGCGTCGGCTGAGCTCACCGGTCGGCGAGTGCTCGTTGGAAGGCCTGCCACTCGTCGTCGGTGAGGCCTTCGATCGCCAGCTCTTCGTCGGTCGGAGCCGGGCGCGCGTGCCGAAGCGCTTCGTCCGGGGGTAGCACCGTCAGGCCGACGGCGTCCTCGGGTTGCGATGCCATGGACACGACGTCAGGGTACTGCCCGGCAGGTCGTGGTCATCGGGCGAGCCCGGTGCTCGGCGCTCGGCCGACCGGCCCAGCGGTCACAAGAGCGGTCACAAACGTGCCCGTTGTGACCGCTACCAGGCATCACGAGCGATCAGCACCGATCCGCGAGATAGTTGCAATTGCAGGCCTCTCGGCACTCGATGCCACCAGACGACACTGGCTTGCCCGGAGTTCGAGTCCCCCCGTCCGCACCACGCAAGGTCCCGAGCAGTCCCGCTCGGTCGGAGCGCCGATCGGCGCCGATAACCTCGAACGGTGACCCACGCGGTGCTCCTCCTCTCCTGCCCGGACCGGACCGGGGTGGTCGCCGCCGTCGCCGACTTCGTCTGGCGCCACGGCGGCAACATCGTCGACGCCGAGCAGCACACCGACGACGTCGACGGCGCGTTCTTCCAGCGCGTCGAGTTCGACATGGAGGGCTTCGCGTTCGACCGCGACGACCTGACCAAGGCGTTCTGGCCGATCGTTGAGCGATTCGACATGGAGGTGCGCGTCCACTTCACCGACGAGCGCCCGCGCCTGGCGATCCTGGCGTCCAAGGCGCCGCACTGCCTGGAGGACCTCCTCGGTCGGTGGCGGGCCGGCGAGCTGCCCGCCGAGGTCGTGCTCGTCGCGTCGAACCACCCCGACCACGCCGAGCTCGCCGAGTTCTCGGGCGTGCCGTACCACTTTCTCCCGGTGGGCGACGGACCCGACGCCGCTGCAGCCCAGGAGTCGGCGCTCGCCGACGTGCTCGCCGCCGCCGACGTGGAGCGGGTGGTGCTCGCCCGCTACATGCGGGTGCTGTCGCCGGCGATCGTGGACCGGTACCCGTCACGGATCATCAACATCCACCACTCGTTCCTGCCGGCGTTCGTGGGCGCGCAGCCCTACCGGCAGGCGCACGAACGGGGCGTCAAGGTGATCGGCGCGACGGCGCACTACGTCACCGCGGATCTGGACCAGGGCCCGATCATCGACCAGGACGTCGCCCGGGTCTCGCATCGCGACGACGTGGCGGAGCTCGCCCGGAAGGGTCGGGACCTCGAGGTGACGGTCCTGGCCCGCGCCGTGCGCGCGGACCTGGAGCATCGGGTGCTCCCGTTCGGCAACCGCACGATCGTCTTCCACTGAACGCGCCGAGCGGCGGGGCTACGGTCCGGCCGTGCTGGTCCACGACCTCCCGACTCCCTCCCTGGTGGTCGACGTCGACGTGCTCGACGCCAACATCGACGCCATGGCCGCCGTTCGACCCGGCGGTTCGCTGCGCCCGCACGTCAAGGCGTTCAAGTCCACCGCGCTGGCCCGGTACGTGGCCGAGCGCGGCGGCCACCGCACGTTCTGCTGCGCGACGCTGCGCGAGATGGAGGGCATGGCCGACGCCGGTCTGGGCGAGGACCTGCTGCTGGCCAACGAGACGCTCGACGCCGAGCGCCTGCGGCGGCTGGTCGAGCGGGGCGACGCCCGGATCACGGTCGCGGTCGACTCGCCCGAGACCGTCGAGGTGGCCGCCTCGGCGGGCGCCGACGTGCTGGTCGACGTGGACGTGGGACTCCCGCGCTGCGGCTGCCGGCCCGAGGACGCCGGCCGCCTGGCGGAGCTGGCCCGGTCCCGCGGCCTCGAGGTCCGCGGCGTCATGGGCTACGAGGGCCATGTGGTCGGCAACCCGGACCGGGCGGCGCGCACCGAGAAGGTGGCGGCCGCCATGGCGCTCCTGCGCCGGGCGCACGACGACGTGGGCGGGGGCGTCACCTCGGCCGGCGGCACCGGCACCTACGACCTGCACGACTGGGCGGGCGAGGTGCAGGCCGGCTCCTACCTGCTGATGGACACGCACTACGCCCGGTTGGGACTGCCGTTCGGGCACGCGCTGCGGCTCGAGGTGACCGTGCTGTCCACGTCGTCGACCAGGGGGTGGGGCGTGGTCGACTGCGGGCTGAAGTCGCTCGGCATGGACCACGGCAACCCGACGATCCCGGGTTGGCACGTGTTCTTCTGCTCCGACGAGCACACGACGTTCACTCCCCCGTCTCCCGAGGAGGGCGGCGACGGCGACGGCGGGCTCCCCGGCGTCGGTGACCGCCTGGGCGTGCTGCCCGCCCACGTCGACCCGACGGTCGCGTACCACGAGCGCCTGCACCTGGTGCGTGGCGACGAGGTGATCGACACGTGGGAGGTCGACCTGCGCGGCTGGTAGCCGGCCCGGGTGGAGCGGCGTCAGAGCTCTGCGAGTCGGGGCAGGAGGTCCCGCAGCGCCCGGCCCCGGTGCGAGATGGCGTGCTTCTCGTCGGCCGACATCTCGGCGAACGTGCGGCCGTCGCCGTCGTCGGGCACGAACACCGGGTCGTAGCCGAACCCGCCGGCGCCGCGGCGCTCGTCGATGATGCG
>JAEXGP010000199.1 GCA_023450775.1 Actinomycetes bacterium
GCGCCGCGTCGGCCTGCAGCTGGGCCCGCTGGTCGAGCAGCGCCCGCCGCCGGTCCCAGCGGCCGGTGAGCTCGGACGTGGTCCTCTGGTGAGCGAGCGCGGCGTCGAGCCGCTCGCGCTCGCGGCCGATCCGGACGCCGGCATCGCGGGCCAGCCGTCGGGCGCGCTCGGCCACGCGGTCGAACGTGTCCTGGTCGACGATCGTGGGCCCGTCGCCGTGTGCGGTGCGCTCGAGGCCGGCCCCATCGCAGTCGGCGTGGCGCTCGTCGTCCTGCGCGAGGGCGACGGCCAGCTCGGTCCAGCGCTCCTCGGCCTGGCGACGCAGCTGCTCCAGCCGGCGCTCGTCGGCCGCCACGGTGGCGGCGGCCTCACGGCTGCGGTCCTGCACCCACAGCTCGATGGACCCGAACAGCTCGGTGTCGAACAGCGAGGTCAGCAGCTCCTCGCGCTCCTTGGCCGACGCGGGGCGCAGCACTCGTTGGAACTGACCCTGGGGCAGCACGATCACGCGGGCGAACTGCTCGTGGGTCAGCCCGAGCAGGTCGAGCAGCTCGCGGTTGACCTCGTGGCTGCCCTTGGCGACGGACTTCCAGTCCCGCCCCTCGAGCTTGAGCAGGCGCGCGGACGGCATCTCCTTGGTGGTGCCGTCGCCGCGCCGCTTGGGCCGCTCGTAGCCGGGGCGGCGCTCCACCCGCCAGTGGTCGCCGTCGGCCAGGAACTCGAAGCGGACCTCGGTGGGCACGTCCGTCGGGGCGTGGTGCGAACGCAGGGAGCCGGGCGTGCGGCTGCCCGGGACCTGCCCGTAGAGCGCGAAGCACATGGCGTCGAGCAGCGCCGTCTTGCCGGCGCCGGTGGGCCCGTGGATGAGGAAGAGGCCGTCGGTGGCCAGGTCCGCGAAGTCCACGCACGCCTCGTGGGCGTAGGGACCGAACGCCTGCGCCTCGAGGCGCAGCGGCCTCATGGCCGCACCCCGTTCACGGCGCGCTCCCGACCACGGACGTGACCGCCCGACGCAGGACCGCGGCGGCCGGAGGGTCGACCTCGGCATCCCACTGCTCGGCGACGAAGTCGAGCGCGAGGTCGAGCGGCTGGCGCCGCCGCACCTGGGCCGAGGACCGGTGCAGCAGCTCCCGTGTGCGCTCGGGCGGCTGGTGCAGGATCTCCGCGGCGTGCGGGTAGCGGGTGCGGAGCCGGGCCATGGCGCCGTTGGGCAGGTGGGGATCGGTGAGGACGGCGCGGACCCGGAGCGACTCGGCGTGCGCGTGCTCGGGCCGGACGAGCAGGTCGTCCAGCGTGCCGGTCAGCGTGCAGAGGCCGCGGCCGACCCCGAGCTCGACGTGCTCCACCGAGCGCAGTCCACCCTGATCGAGCTCGACGAGCCGGACGCCCTTGCGGTGGTGCTGCTCGGAGAACGAGTAGGCCAGCGGGGACCCGGAGTAGGCGATCCGGCCGCCGTCCCACGACTGCTGGCCGTGGAGGTGTCCGAGCGCCACGTAGGTCACGTCCCGGAAGACCGACTGGTCCACGCGGTCGGTGCCACCGACCGCCAGGGGACGCTCGCTCTCGCTCTCCTCGACCGGCGCCTCGTCCAGCTGCGGGGCGAAGTTGGCGACGAAGGCGTGGGCCACGACGACGGCCGGCATCTTGCGACGGCGACGGTCGGCGCGGACGTCGGCCATGGCCGCGGCGAGCACCGACTGGTGGGTGGGCCGGCGTGGTGCGTCGTCGTCGGAGGTGGCGGTGCGCCCGACGGTGACCGGGTCCAGGTACGGGACGGGGTAGACCGCCACGGCGTCGTCGCCGACGCCGACCACGACGGGTTCGGCGAGGCGCGCGACGTCGGCCCGCACGGTCACGCCGGCGCGCGACATGAGGCGGTCCCCGAAGCCGGCCCGGGTGGACGAGTCGTGGTTGCCGGTGATCGCGATCACCAGCGCGCCGGTGTCGCGGAGGCGGACGAGCGCGTCGTCCAGCAGCTCGACCGCACCGGTGGAGGGGATGGCCCGGTCGAACAGGTCGCCCGCCACGATCACCGCGTCGACGGCGGCGTCGACCGCGAGCTCGACCATGCGATCGATCGCGGCGCCCTGCTCGTCGAGCAGCGACGACTGGTGGAACTGCCGCCCCAGATGCCAGTCCGACGTGTGCAGGAACCGCATGCGGCGAACGTACCGAGGGCCTGTGACAGCGCCGCGGATGCGGGCCGTGACATCGGCGTCGTCCGTCCACCATCGGCGCTCTGTTCCCGCGACGGCACCCGTTCACGTGCCGTCACGGGAACAGAATCGCGGGGCGGTCGGCGCCGGTCGCTGTCACGGCCAACCGGTAGCTTCCGGCACCGTGCTGGACGTCCGCATCGCCGACCACGTCACGCCGCTCGTCGGCGCGCTGGTGGAGCAGCTCGCCCGTCCTGTCCCGGATCCGTTCGCCGCCGAGTGGGTGGCCGTGCCGTCCATCGGCATGCGTCGCTGGCTCGCCCAGCGGCTCGGTCGCGAGCTCGGCACCTCGGGCGCCTCCCGGGCCGACGGCGTCACGGCCAACGTCGAGCTGCCGTTCCCCGGGGAGCTGCGGGCCCGGGTGCTCGCGGCGGACGCGGCGTCCCGCGGCGTGGCGTCCGACCCGTGGTCGGCCGAGCGCCTGCTGTGGGAGGTCATGGCGGTCCTGGCCGATCCGGCGTCGGCCGCCGACCCGGTGCTCGGTCCCGTCACCCGCCGGGCCGAGGGCGCCACGCTCGCCGGGCGCGCTGCCGCGCTCACCGACCTCCTCGACCGCTACCTCCTGCACCGCCCGGGCA
>JAEXGP010000254.1 GCA_023450775.1 Actinomycetes bacterium
GGCGCATGCCGTCGATGACCGGCGCCGCCAGGTTCACGCGGTCCGGATTGGCGCCCGGCGCCAGTCCGCCGGCTGCTGCCACCGCGTCGACCGCGCGGCTGCCGGCCGGGACGGTCACCACGCCCGGATGCAGGACCGCCCCCGCGACGTGGACGACCACCGGGCCATCGCCCTCGACGCCGTCGGACGTCGTGGTGCCCTCGGCGGCGCCGGATGCGGTCCGTGGGTCGCCGCCGTCGGGGGCGAGCACGGTCGAGGTCACCTCCGTCCCGCCCACCCGGGGCAGCGAGGTGGCGGGATCGGCGGGACGGCGCAGGACCGTCCACCCGGCGACGACGGCGACGACGGCGACGACGGCCAGGACCACCGCAGCGACCACCACGACGGGAACCGATCGTCGGCGCTCGCCACCCGACGAGGCCGGCACCCACGCACCGACGATCCCGACCAGTCGGTCCCACGGCGACAACGGCGCCGCCGGTCGGGAGAGCTCCTCGACCGCGGCGTCGCGTGCCGAGGACGTAGCGCCCGCTTCGCCGTCCACCGCACTCCCCCGGACACGCCGGCAGAGCCGGCGACGACGGGGAAGTCGCCGCCGACGCTACGTCAGGCGGCCGGCGAGGTCACCGGGGACCGCTCCCCGGTGACCGGCTCGATCAGGCCGCCAGCAGCGAGGCGTCAGCGGTTCTGGGGGAAGCCCAGGTCGACCGCGCTCGTGGCCGGGTCGGGCCAGCGCGTCGTGACCACCTTGGACCGCGTGTAGAAGTGCAGGCCCTCGGGGCCGTACATGTGGCTGTCGCCGAACAGCGAGTCGCCCCAGCCGCCGAACGAGAACGCCGCCACCGGCACGGGGATCGGCACGTTCACCCCGACCATCCCCACCGGCACCTCGTCCACGAAGCGGCGCGCCGCCCCGCCGTCCCTGGTGAAGATCGCGGTGCCGTTGCCGAACCTGTTGTCCTTCAGCAGCTGGACCGCGGCGTCGTAGTCGGGCACGCGCACCACGCCCAGCACCGGACCGAAGATCTCGTCCCGGTAGCACGACATCTCGGGCGTGACGTCGTCGATGATCGACACGCCCAGGAAGAAGCCGTCGCCGTCGAAGCGCTGGTCGCGGCCGTCGAGCACGATCCGCGCCCCGGCCTCGGCCGCCGCGGGCAGGTAGCCGGCCACCTTGTCGCGGTGCTCCCGCGTGACCAGCGGACCCATCTCGGAGTCGGGCTCGGTCCCCGGGCCGATGCGCACGGCCTTGGCCCGCTCCGCGATCGCCGAGACCAGCGGGTCGGCCACGTCGCCGACCGCCACGACGACCGAGACCGCCATGCAGCGCTCGCCGGCGGAGCCGTACGCCGCCGACACCGCCGCGTCGGCGGCCATGCCCAGATCCGCGTCGGGCAGCACGATCATGTGGTTCTTGGCACCGCCCAGCGCCTGGACCCGCTTCCCGTTCGCGGTGCCGGTCTCGTAGATGTAGCGAGCGATCGGCGTGGAGCCGACGAAGCTCACGGCCTGGACCGTCGGGTTGGCGAGCAGCGCGTCGACCGCCTCCTTGTCGCCCTGCACGACGTTGAACACGCCGTCGGGCAGGCCGGCCTCGGCGAGCAGCTCGGCCAGCAGGATCGACGCGGACGGGTCCTTCTCGGACGGCTTCAGCACGAACGTGTTCCCGCACACCAGGGCGTTGGGGAACATCCACAGCGGCACCATGGCCGGGAAGTTGAACGGCGTGATGCCCGCCACCACGCCGAGCGGCTGGAGGATCGAGCTGACGTCCACGCCGGTGGCGACCTGATGGCTCATCGCGCCCTTGAGCAGGTGGGGAGCGCCGCAGGCGAACTCCACGTTCTCGATGCCGCGCTGCACCTCGCCCGCCGCGTCGGCCAGCACCTTGCCGTGCTCGGCGGTGATGGCGGCGGCCACGTCGGAGCGGTGGGCGACGAGCAGCTCGCGGAAGCGGAACATGATCTCGGCGCGCCGGGCGAGCGACACGTCGCGCCAGGTGGTGAACGCCTCGGCGGCGACATCGACCACGCGGTCGACCTCGGCGCGGCTGGCGAAGGGGACGGAGCCGGTGACGGCCCCGGTCGCGGGGTTGAACACGTCGCCGCTCCTGGCGGAGCCCGTGTTCCCTTCCTCGCCTCCTGTGGAGGGAGCACCGCCGATCCAGTGAGGAATGGTCGTGGCGGTCATTGGTTATCGGTGTCCTGTCTCGGGCGGCCGATCGGCCGCTGGGTGTGATCGGTCCGGATGCTCCGGACCAAGTCCGCCCGTCAGAAGAGACGGGCGGAGAGCTTGCGGCGCCAGGCCGCGACCTCGTCCTCGTCGTCGAGGAGCTCGAGCACGTCGACGAACTCCTGGCGGGCGTCGTCGTCGGCCTTGACCCGGTCGAGCAGGCCCTCGAGGCGGGCCGCCAGGTCCTCGCCGTCGGAGGGCGCACCACCGGTGCGCGCCAGTGCGGCCACGCGACGCGTGGCGGGCGACTCGGGGATCCGCTCCAGCAGGGCCAGGCCCTCCTCGGCGCGGCTGTCGGTGACGAGCAGCTCGGCGAGGGCCACGATCACCCTCTCCTCGGACGGCTCCAGCTCGAGCGCGGTGCGCAGCGACGCTTCGTCGCCCAGCTCGAGCAGCCGGTCCACCTCGTTGTCGACGGCGCTGGGGTACAGCCGCTGGACGAACTCGGCCACCTGCCACTCGGGCTGCGCGCCCAGGAAGCCGTCGACGACCTTGCCGTCCTTCATGGCGTACACGGCGGGGATCGACTGCACCTGGAAAGCGTTCGCCACGCCCGGGTTGGCGTCGATGTCCACCTTGGCCAGCTCGACCTTGCCCTCGGTCCCGGCGATCACCTGCTCCAGGATCGGACCCAGCGTCCGGCACGGACCGCACCACTCGGCCCACAGATCCACCACCACGGGCACCGTGTGGGAGCGCTCCACCACGTCGGTCTGGAAGGTGGCATCGGTGACGTCGACCATGGCGGCGGCGGGCTCCTGGAGGCGGGTGCGGGGCGTGGGAAGTCTACTGACGGCGGTGGCGGACACGGGATCGCACCCCGGCCCAGCGGGTCCGGGCACCGCTGTAGGTTGAGTGGCCGACCACAGGGGGACACGTGAGCGACGGGCCAGAGCAGACCGAGACCACCGCACCCGACGGCATCGACGCGGCCGGCGTGAGCGCCTGGTTCGCCGAGCACGTGCCCGGCGCGGAGCTCCCGCTGTCGTTCCAGCTGATCGCCGGCGGCCACTCCAACCTCACGTTCTCGGTGACCGACGACCGCGGCGAACGCTGGGTGCTGCGACGCCCACCGCTCGGCCAGGTCCTGGCCACCGCCCACGACATGGCGCGCGAGCACCGCATCATCTCGGCGCTCGGCCCCACCGAGGTGCCGGTCCCGCCCACCGTCGGCCTCTGCACCGACGAGTCGGTCAACGGCGCGCCCTTCTACGTCATGGAGTTCGTCGACGGCCGCGTGGTCCGCGGCGAGCAGGACGCGGCGGCGCTCACGCCCGAGCAGCGCCGCAGGGCCGGCGAGTCGCTCGTGGACGTCATGGCCGCCATCCACTCGGTCGACGTGGACGCCGTCGGCCTGGGCGACCTGGGCCGCAAGGAGGACTACATCGCCCGCCAGCTCAAGCGCTGGTACTCGCAGTTCCAGGCCTCCGACTCCCAGGTCGAGGGCGGGCTGGGCCTCCCCGCGGTCCACGACGTGCACGACCGGCTGGCGTCGTCCATCCCGGCGCAGCAGGGCGCGGCGATCGTCCACGGCGACTACCGGCTGGACAACTGCATGCTCGCCCCCGACGGCTCCGTGCAGGCGGTGCTCGACTGGGAGATCTGCACGCTCGGCGACCCGCTCGCCGACGTGGGCCTGCTCTGGGTCTACTGGTCCGACCCCGACCAGGGCGCGGTCCTGCCGCAGGCCTCCCCGACCGCCCTCGAGGGCTTCCCCCGCAAGGCGGAGCTCATCGAGCGCTACGCGGCGACCTCGGACCGCGACCTGTCGGACCTGGGCTTCTACGTGGCGTTCGGGTACTGGAAGCTCACGTGCATCATCGCCGGCGTGTACGCGCGCTACGCCGGTGGCGCCATGGGCGACGTGCCACAGGAGCAGGTGCGCGGGTTCCGCATGATGCTCGACCGGCTGTCCGAGCTCACCGTCGAGGCCGCGGACGGGGTCGGCTGACATGTCCCTCGTCGAGCGGGAGTTCAACCCCGAACTCAACGACCCCGTGCTCGTGGTCGGTCTGGAGGGCTGGATCGACTCCGGCATGGGCGCCGCCAACGCCATGTCCGCGGTCATGGCCGGCGCGGGCGCCGAGGTGGTCGCCACCTTCGACGCCGACCGGCTGCTCGACCACCGCGCCCGGCGCCCGATCATGCACCTGGTCAACGGGTTGATCACCGGGCTGACGTGGCCGTCCATCGAGCTGCTCGCCGGCACCGACTCCGCCGGCAGGGACCTGCTCATGCTCGTGGGTGCCGAACCCGACTTCGAGTGGCAGGCGTTCTCGGAGACCGTCGTGGACCTGGCGCTCGAGTTCGGCGCCCGCATGGTGGTCAGCCTGGGGGCGTACCCGGCCCCGGTCCCCCACACGCGAGACGTCAACCTGTCGGTGACCACGTCATCCGCCCAGCTGTCCGACGACCTCCACGGCTACGTGCGCGGCACGCTCGACGTGCCGGGCGGCATCCAGGCCGTCATCGACGTCGACTGCAACGCCGCCGGCCTGCCGGCGCTCGGACTCTGGGCGCAGGTCCCGCACTACGTGTCGACCATGGCGTACCCCGCCGCCAGCCTGGCCCTCCTCGAGGGCCTGTCGGAGGTGGCGGGCATCGACGCCCACCGGGGCCAGCTCGCCGCCGACGCCGCGGCGACCCGCATCCGGATCGACGAGCTGGTCGCCGAGAACGCCCAGCACCAGGCGATGGTCGCCCAGCTCGAGGAGTTCGTGGACCAGGGCCTGGGCGACAGCCCCGACGACGCGCCCACCTTCGGCTTCGACCGGATCCCGTCGGGCGACGAGCTCGCGGCCGAGCTGCAGGAGTTCCTGCAGCAGCGCCCCGACGACGACTGATCCACCTCGCCGGCGCCGAGGCCGGCGTTGACCGGCTCCCCCGCCGGGAGCCGATCGACCGAGCTCAGCCCGACGGCTTGAGCGGCTCGTAGGTGGGCAGCGTGTAGCCCTCCGGCAGCTCGTTGTAGAAGGTCACCGGATCCGGCGCGTTCTTGAAGACCTGCGCGTCGCCCTCGGGCCACTGGCCCGGCAGGTAGCGCTTGCCGCCGTCGACGTAGGCCCACATGCCGGTCCCCTGCTTGTCGAGCTCGTCGACGCCCGTCGCCGTCGCGTCCCAGAAGATCTCGGTCTGGTCGTCGATGCCGGCGTAGTCGGTGTCCGGCCAGATGTCCCGGTTGCCCCAGCTCAGCTGCGGCGTGAGCACGGTGCTCTTGATGATCGGCGCGTTGAACAGCGCGGTCTGGAACGCCTCGGGCGTCAGGTTCGGGCCGATGCCCTGGAAGGCCGAGTAGTAGAACTGGATGGACGGCAGGACCAGCGCGACCTGCTCTGCGGGCGGCTCCTCACCGAAGAACCACTTGTAGAGGAACGTCGGCCCCGACACCTCGCCGCTCGAGCGGGCGAACAGGTTCGACGGACCGAACGCGTGCGCCCACTGCTGCTGGTCGTAGGTGCGGGAGAAGATCGTCGTGTCGACGAGCGCCGAGCCGGTCACGACCCACTCGGGGAAGAAGCCCTGCTCGGTGGCGTTCTTGGTGAGCGTCTGCGGAGCGAGCGGGTCGCCGTAGAAGATCACGGTGGTGATCCCCTCCGACTTCATCTTGGCCATGATCCCGCCGGCCTGGCCCGCCAGCGCGACCGGGTCCGTGTACGTGGCCACCTCGGCGACCTCGGTGTCGTACTTGTCCGACAGGTCGGAGAGGAACTGCTGGCGCAGCTCGTCCGCCTGCGGCGACGTCGTCAGGAAGACCAGGCCCAGCTTGCGGTCCTTGCCGTTCACGTCCTCGCCGCCGTACTGCGCCTTGCGGTTGCCGACCCGCTTGCCGATGTACTCGGCGGTCATCTGCAGGTTCTGGTCGGTGTTCTTCTGGATGTCCCAGACGAACGGCCCGCGGTCCACGTACCACTGGTTCGGCTGGCCCGGCGTGCAGCCCACGCACATGACCTTGTTCTGGGCGAGCGTGTCGGCGAACGCCTCGGTCAGGGCCGGACCGCTGATCACCGCGAAGGGCCGGATGTCGCGGGCGATGGTCTCGGCGTCGGACGTGGCGGCCACCTCGTCCTGGATGGTGCCGGTGGCGTCGTAGCGGATCAGCTCGACCTTGCGCCCGTAGGTCTCGTAGTACGTCGAGAGCAGCTCGTCGTAGCCCTGGTAGCTCTCGAAGAGCTGCGTCGGCGTGTCGGTGTTGCCGACCTGCTTGTAGATGAAGCTCAGGATCGGGTCGTTCTCCTGCGGGAGGTAGACCACGATCTTGATCGTGTCGGCCGTGACGCCCGGCGCCGTCTCGCCGCCGTTGTCGCCGGTGAACGGCTTGTAGCACTCGGGCGCCGGGAAGATCGGCAGCGCCAGCACCCCGGTGTCGGTGTCGCATCGCTTGCCCCAGTCGATCTCGTCGACCGTGCCGTCGGCCTTGGCCGAGGAGAACGACACCACCCCGTCGGGCAGCTTCACGTCGTCCGACGGCGTCGTGGTGGTCGTGCCGCTGGCCACGTCCTCGTCGCTGCCCTTGGTGATCAGGAAGCCGACCACGACCGCCACCACGACGACGACCGCGACCAGCGGTCCCCAACGTCGCAGCGCGCCGCTGCCCCCCGAACCCTGCGGTTCCTCCATGGCCTTCATGCACGTCCCCCGTTCATGTGTCCCCCGTTGGATTGACCTTGCTCGGCGACCACGCCGATCGACCTCGCCGACCTCGTCGGCTCACCCGCCGTCCCCGTCGGCCCAGCTCGCGGTCGATCCCGACCGGGCCACCGCCAGCTGGTCGTCGCCCAGGTACGACGCCACGACGCGCGGGTCGGTGAGCACCGCCGTCGGGTCCCCCTCGGCGATCACGGCACCGGTCTCGAGCGCCACGAGGCGGTCGGCCAGGCCGGCCACGAGCGGCATGTCGTGCTCGATCACCAACATGGCGCAGCCGAGCTCGTCGCGGATCCGCCGCAGGAGCGCACCCAGCTGCTCGACCTCCTTCTGCGCGACGCCGCCGGCCGGCTCGTCGAGCAGCAGGACCGACGGCTGGTGGCCGACCACGCAGGCCAGCTCCACGATGCGCCGGGTGCCAGTCGACAGCTCCGCGGTGAAGCTGTCCCGGTAGTCCATGAGCCCGAACAGCTCCAGGAGCTGGCGGACGCGACGGCCCACCGCCACCTCGCTGTCGTACGACGCCGGCAGGCGCAGGGCGGCGTTGATCGGGTCCTTGACCGCCACCGAACGATCGAGCGACACCGCCACGGTCTCCGCGACCGTCAGTCCCGCGAAGAGGCGGCCGCCCTGGAACGTGCGCCCGAGACCGATCCGTGCCCGCTGGGCCGCCGAGAGGTGCGACAGGTCCCGACCGCCCATGAGGATGCGCCCGCCGTCGAGCGGCTGGAAGCCGCTGACCAGGTCCAGGATCGTGGTCTTGCCGGCGCCGTTCTGGCCGATCAGCCCCACGATCTCGCCCGGGGCGACGTCCAGGCTGACGCCGTCCACGGCGTTGATGCCGCCGAAGCGTCGGGTCAGGCCGATGAGCTGCAGCGCCGGTCCGGTGGGCGCGACGTCGGCGCCAGGCGCGGCCGGGCCGTTCGACGCCGCAGGCTCGGCGCCGGCGCCGTTGCCGGTGCCGTTGCCGGAGCCGTTCGGTGTGGCCGCGCCGTTGGGCGCGGCGCCGTTCCCGTGCAGGGCGGACTCCGAGAGGAACACCGCGCGCAGCAGGTCGGGCCGATCGAGGAGCTCCTCGGCGGGCCCCGAGAACTGCACCTTGCCGCGCTCCATGAAGTACGCGGTGCTCGCCATGCCGAGCGCGACGTTCACCGACTGCTCGACCAGCAGGACGGTGGTGCCGGCGGCGGCCACCTCCCGGACCAGCTCGGCGAGCTTGGCCACCACGACCGGGGCGAGGCCCAGGCTCAGCTCGTCGATGATCAGGAGCTTGGGCCGGGCGAGCAGCGCCATGCCGAGCGCCAGCATCTGCTGCTGGCCGCCTGACAGGTTCGACGCCGGCTCGTCCAGCCGCTCCCGCAGGATCGGGAAGACCTCGAGCACCTCCTCGACGCGCTGCTCCATGAGCGCCCTGTCCTTGCGGACCAGCCAGCCCGCGGAGCGCAGGTTCTCGCGCACGGTGAGACCCGGGAAGACGCCGGCGCCGCCGGGCACCGATGCCACGCCCAGCGCGGCGATCTCGTTGGGCGGCGCGTGCGTGATGTCCCGGCCGTCGAAGATCACGGCGCCGAAGTCGGCCTCGGTGATGCCGGTGATCGCCCGCAGCAGCGTGGACTTGCCGGCGCCGTTGGTGCCGAGCAGCGCCACCACCTCGCCCTCGGCGATGTCCATGTTCACGTCGAACAGGACCTGCAGGCCGTCGTAGCCCACGTTGAGGTCGCGGACGAGCAGGAGCTTGGACCGGCCGGCCCGCCGCTCGAGCAGGGCCTGGGACCGGGCCGTCGACGACTTCCACACGTCCTCGATGTCCCGTTTGATGACCGACCCGCCCGACGAGATCATCAGCCCGCCGACCAGCAGGATCGGCGTCATCACGAGCATGCCGAGCCGCGTGCCCCAGTTGTCGCCGATCCAGCCGATGAGCGGCAGGAGCGCCAGGCCGGGGATCGCCCACCACGACGCCACCGAGAAGCCGACGGCCCGTGCGCGGGCCGGGATGGCCAGCGACAGCGTGGCGAGGATGCCGGGGAGCAGGATCGCCAGATCCGCGGTGAGCAGGATGTTGAACACCACGGCCAGGCCGATGGTCGGTGCGTAGGCGAACCCCGCGGCCAGGACGGCGGCGGTGAAGCTGACCCAGCGCAGCAGGCGGAAGATGAGCGCCGGGTCCTTGAGGAACAGGCGCGTGCCCAGCCGTGCGCCGATCGCCAGGCCGATGAGCTGGAACGGCTCGACCACCGCGGCCAGGTAGCCACGCTGCAGCTCGTCGAGCTCGTAGACGTCGGAGTACAGCAGGCTCGCCAGCGACACGAAGCCGATCAGCGACACGGCCAGGAACGGCACGGCGTACCAGATGCGGCGCAGCACATCGATCTTCCAGAGCAGGCGCCAGGACTCGGCGAAGCTCGGGATCGGCTCCTCGGTCTCGATGACCTCCTCCGAGGCGCCCGACGCCCTGCGCTCCTGCGCGCCCCGGAGGGGCTCCTTCATGCGGGTGCCGACGATCACCAGCACCACCGTCGGCACGGCGAAGACGAGGAACGGCACCCGCCAGTCGGTCAGGTAGGCGATGCCGCCGGCGAGCAGCGGGCCCAGGAACTGCCCGAGCACGTTCGCGGCCCGGTGGAAGCTGAACACGGCGGGCCGCCGGTCGACCGCGAACCAGTCCGACAGCAGCGACGAGTGCGTCGGGTCGACGACCGCACGACCGATGCCCGCACCGGCCCGGGCGACGATCAGCATCCAGATCGCCGTCGAGAGACCGGTCATGACCGAGAACGCCGCCCACGTGGCCGCGCCGAGCAGCGTGATGAAGACCCGGTTGCCGCGGTCCGCCCAGATGGCGATCGGCATCTGCATGAGGAACGCGCCGAGGAGCGTCAGCGCCACCAGCGTGAGGATCCCGGTGTTCGACATGCCGAACGCGTCCCGCACGTTCGGCAGCAGGATGCCGAACCCCGTGCGGTCCAGCTCGTCGACGCAGTTCAGGCCGAAGAGCACGAGCAGCGCGAACACCGGGCCGGAGCCGGCGACCTCCCCCACGGCCTTGATCGGGTGCGCCACGTTGCGCGCCCACCGGCGCGGCGACACGATCCCCCGGACGGACTCCCGGAAGTCCTCCCGCGTGATGCGCGGCCCCTCTGCCTCGGGCACGGTGTCGACCGGTGCGCTCACCGGACGACCTCCGGTTCGTTGCGGTCGTCGCTGTCGGGACCGTCGCCGTCGTCGGGACCCTCGCCCGTCCCGCCGTCCTCGGATCCGCCCGCATCGGTGTGGCCGGCCACCGAGGCCGCCGCCTTGGTCAGCACGTCGTCGTCCTGGTGGGTCCGGTCGATGGCCAGCGACGACACACCGTTGCGGCGGGCCGCCCAGGCCAGGAAGCGGTCACGGATGCGGAAGACCAGGCCGCCGATGCCGTCGGGCATGGACAGCAGCACGACCAGCACGCCGACGCCGGTGGCGAGGAAGCCCCACGGCGCGGGCAGCAGCCACTGCGCCCCGCGCTGGAACAGCGCGCCGAGCACCGCTCCGCCGAGAGTGCCCAGGCCGCCGATCACGGTGGCGACGAACACGTCGACCGACTCCCACGGCCCGTAGGTCACGTCCCGGAAGGCCCCCTGGCTGATCACCATGACCACGCCCGCGATCGCGGCGGTGGCGCCGGAGATGGCGAACGCCGTGAGCTTGGCCCGTGTGGTCGAGATGCCGTAGGCGGTCGCCCCGCCCTCGTTGTCGCGCAGCGCCACCAGGACCCGTCCGGTCCGGCTGTTGCGGACGCCCCGCAGCGCGAGCACGGCGAGCACCAGCACGGCGAGGGCGAAGTAGTAGATACGAAGAGGGCTGTCGAGCTCGAAGCGACCGAACAGCGCCGGCCGCGGGAACGAGCCCCGCGGGATCCAGTCGGCGATCTTGTTGGAGAAGATCCAGTCCGACGCGGCGAGCGACAGCGCCAGCGTGGTGATCGCCAGGTACATGCCGCGGAGCCGCAGCGCCGGGAGCCCGACGAGCACCGCGACGACGGCGCCCACCACGCCCGCCACCACCATGGCCACGATCGGGTCCCAGCCCTGCTCGACCATGACCCAGGCCCCCACCGCGCCGCCGGCGCCGACGAACGCCATCTGGCCGAGCGACACCAGGCCCGCCCAGCCGGTGAGGACCACGATCGAGGTGCCGATCGTCGCGAACACCACGATCACGCCGGCCTTGAGCTGGCCGTTCGTGCCGATCAGATGCGGCAGGTCCAGCGCCACCGCCACCAGCAGCAGGCCGACGACCCAGCGCGCCAGGCGCACCTCGGGCAGCCGGGCGAGCCGGTACGGCGTGGGGCGCACGTCGCCGGTGGTCCGCCAGGACGAGGTCAGGTCCGAATCCGCCCGGGTCGTGCTGCGCCGCTCGAGCAGGAGGCTGATCACGATCAGCGCGGCCAGGAACGGCGACACCAGCCACGACTCGCCGGTGTTCCACTGGATGCCTGCCTCCAGCACGCCGAGCGCCACCGCGGTCGTGGCGATCGCCACCAGGTGCGTCATGCGCCCGACGACGAGCGCGGCGAGCGCCCGCAGGAGGACGGTGAGTCCCAGGCCGAAGCCCGTCGGCAGGCTGGCCACGCCCGCGGTCAGTGCGACCGAGCAGAACGACAGGACCGACGCCAGCGTCCAGACCTGGGCCTCGAGTCGGCGCACCGGGATGCCGAGCACCGCGGCCCGCTCGGCCCGCTCGGCCGACGCCCGCACCGCGATGCCGGTGTCGGTGAGGCGCAGCAGCGCCGCCACCCCGATCAGCAGCAGCGGCGCCACGATGACCGCGATCAGGTCGTTGGCGTCGAAGACCACGCCGCCGATCTCGGCGCTCCACTCGAACGGGGCCGGCAGCGAGCGGATGGCCGGGCCCTCGCCCCACAGCAGGGGCAGCGCCAGCGTGCCGAACGCCAGGATCTGCGAGAGGCCGAGCGTGGCCACCGTCATGATCAGCCGCGGCGAGCGGAAGAAGCGCCGGATCACCAGGATGTCGGCGAGCAGCCCCACCAGCACCGCCGCCACCAGCCCGATCGCCATGCCCAGCAGCCAGGGCAGCCCCGACAGCGTGATCAGCAGCACGGCGAGCGTGGCGGGTGTGGTGCCCAGGTCGCCCTGCGCGAAGTTGATGACGCGGTTGGCCCGCCACACGAGCGCCAGGCCGATCGCCGCGAGCGAGCCGAGCAGGCCGAGCACCACGCCGGCCAGCACGCCGCCGGACGGCATGGGGAACCAGATCAGCTGGACGACGACGATCGCCAGCGCCGGGCCGACCGTCCTCGCCGCCCGACGCAGGTGGTCCGCGGCGCCCGCGGAGCGCGTCAGACTCATCCGCGCCGCCTCCGCTGCCCCCTCGACCGCTGCTGCAACCGCGCTCCTCAGACGAACGTGGCCCCGACCGGAACGGTCGGGATCCGAGCCCCCGCCCCGCTCGGCCGGGTCGCCGGCGTGGCAGCGGTCACAGTAGACCGCTCGGTCAAGTCGCGCACCGACCCCGGCCGCGAGCCCGGTACGGTGCCCGCCATGCGCGTCGACGCCCCGCTCGGACCTGACCTGCACACCGCCCCCGACACGGCCCTGAGCCTGGAGGAGGCCGGCTACGCCGGGGCCTGGACGGCGGAGATCAAGAACGACCCGTTCCTGCCCCTGCTGCGCGCGGCGGAGTCGACGGAACGGTTGCAGCTCGGTACCGGCATCGCCGTCGCGTTCGCCCGCAACCCCATGCTCGTGGCGAACATCGGCGACGATCTGCAGCGCTTCAGCGAGGGCCGCTTCATCCTGGGCCTGGGCTCGCAGATCAAGCCGCACATCACCAAGCGCTTCTCCATGGAGTGGTCGCAGCCGGCGGCGCGCATGCGCGAGTTCATCGCCGCCACCCGGGCCATCTGGGCGTCCTGGCAGGACGGCTCGCGCCTGGACTTCCGCGGCGACTTCTACACGCACACGCTGATGACGCCCATGTTCGACCCGGGGCCCAACCCGTACGGGCCGCCGCTGGTGTTCCTGGCCGGGGTCGGCGAGCGGATGACCGAGGTCGCCGGCGAGGTCTGCGACGGGTTCCTGTGCCACGGCTTCACCACCGAGCGCTACCTGCGCGAGGTGACGATGCCGGCGCTCGAGCGCGGGTTCGCCAAGGGCGGCCGTCGGCGCGAGGACTTCCAGATCTCGGGCCCCGCGTTCGTGGTCACCGGCGCGACCGAGGAGGAGATGGCGGCCTCCGAGGCCGCCACCCGCGGCCAGATCGCCTTCTACGGTTCCACGCCCGCCTACCGCCCGGTGCTCGAGCTGCACGGCTGGGGCGGCCTGCAGGACGAGCTGACCGCCATGTCCAAGGAAGGTCGTTGGGACGAGATGGGCGGCCTGATCGACGACGAGGTGCTGCACACGTTCGCGGTCGTGGCGGAGCCCTCGGCCGTGGCCGCCGAGCTCCAGGCGCGCTACGGCGACGTGATCGACCGCATCATGTTCTACGCGCCGTACCGCTCGGATCCCGACACCTGGCTGCCGGTCCTGGCCGAGCTCAGCGCGGACTGACGGCGACGCCGGCCGGCTCGATCACGGGTCGAGCCGCACCGCCGTCCCCGACACGTCGATGCCGCCGACCGCGGGCACGTGGACCGAGATCCGGCTCGGCCGGCCCATGTCGACGCCCTGCCACACGATGAGGTCGGCGGGCACCTCCACCAAGGAGTGCCGACGCAGGTAGCCGCCCAGCGCCGCGGCGGCCGCACCGGTGGCCGGGTCCTCCACCACCCCGCCGACCGGGAACGGGTTCCGGCTGTGGAACGTGTGAAGGTCCTCCCGCCAGATCACCTGCACCGTGGTGATGCCGGCGGCGTCCATCACGTCCCGCAGCGCCTCGAACTCGTACTCGAGCGACGACAGGACGCCCCGGGTGCGGACCGGCAGGACGAGATGCCACGCACCTGCGAACGCGAGCTCGGTCGTGAGGTCGGGGTCGAGATCGCTGGTTGTCCACGAGGTCGTGGCGAGCACGTCGCCGACCAGTCGTTCGTCGGCCGCACGACCCGACGGCTCCACGGAGGTCAGCGTCGCCGAGAACCGGTCGCCGGACCGCTCGACCACCACCGGCACCTCGCCCACTGCCGTCCGGAACACGTAGGTGCCGCCGCCGTGACGTTCGCCGAGCGCGACCGCCGAGGCGATCGTCGCGTGACCGCAGAAGTCGATCTCCTTCCGGGGGCTGAAGTACCGCACCTCCCATCGGTCGGGAGCGCCGCCC
The DNA here is from genome assembly GCA_023450775.1 of Actinomycetes bacterium. GTDB lineage: Bacteria > Actinomycetota > Acidimicrobiia > Acidimicrobiales > Microtrichaceae > Dermatobacter. The sequence continues at coordinate 14,137 of JAEXGP010000254.1, forward strand.
GGCGCCAGGAACGCCGTCTCGGAGAACCCGATCTCACCGGCGATGCGCTGCATCTCATCCGGTGCCGTCAACCTCGGGCCGATCCACACGCCGGCAGGGTTCCCTCCCGTCGGGTCATCGGTGAACGCAGCGAAGCGTTCCAGCGTCGCGTCGTCAGGCATCGGGCTCCTCCTCCTCGGGCGGGGTACGTCCGGGCCGAGCCGGGACGGCCTCGGATCGCAGCTCGTCGACGACGTCCCGGAACGACGGCGGGAACGACACCGCGGGCACACCGTCCAGCAGGGCGACCGATCGGGCGGCGTCGCTGCCGGGGATCGGCAGCGCGCGACGGGTGCGCTCCGCCCCTGCCGCCGCGAGGAGCGGAGCAGCACGGTCGGGCCGGCCCTCGGCCACGGCGATCTCGCCCAGGGCCTCGACCGCCTCGATCGTGGCGCCCACGTGGTGGGTCTCGGTCGCCAGCTCCAGCGCCCGGCGGTGCAGCGCACGGGCCTCGTCGACCTCCCCGAGCGCCAGCCGCGCCCGACCCAGCACGTGCAGGCTGGCCAGGACCGTCTCGGCATGGGAGTGCTCCTCGGCCTGTGCGAGCGACGTGGTCGCCAGGAGGAGGGCCGCGTCGGCGTCGCCGACGTGCAGGGCGAGGCGTGCCCGCTGGCAGGTCGTCAGCGATCGCAGCTGCGGGTCGTCGAGCTCGTCGGCCAGGCCGCCGGCCTCGTCGAGCATTTCGAACGCCCGTCCCGAGTCGCCCAGCTCCAGCGTCGAGCGGGCCAGGTTCATGACCGAGAGCGCCGCGCCCCGGTCGCTGCCCTCGGCCCGGAACCCGTCGAGCGCCTCCTCGAGGGTGGCGACCGACTCGCCGTAGCGACCGAGCGCCCACTGGGCCACACCCGCGTTCAACAGCGCGGTCGCCGTGTGCAACGGCAGATCGGCGTCCCTGGCGTGCGCCGCTGCGTCCAGTGCGAGCGCCAGCGCCGCCTCCAGGTCACCGGCCGGCGCCGCCACCATGGACGCCGCGAGCAGCGTGCGGACCCGCGCCCGCTCGCCCAGCCCCTCGCGGGCGCGCGCCGCCCGCAACCACTGATCGGCCTCGACCGTGTTGCCGCGCACGGTCCAGATCCACGCCAACGACGCGGCCAGGTCCGCCCCCGTGTCGTCGTCCAGGTGGTCGAACGCCCAGCGCAACGCGGCCCGGAAGTTGGGCAGGTCACGGTCGACCGCGGCCATCGCCTCGTCGTGTCGCGGTCCGCGCACAGCCCGATCGGCGGCTCGGGCCCGGTCCGTGAAGTGGCGGGCGTGGCGGTCGGAGGCCGCACGACGAAGTGCGTCCGCCGGCGTGGTCGACGCGTACGAGCGGACGGCGTCGAGCAGGCGATAGCGACCGTCGGGTTCGGCCACCACCAACGACTGGCGGACCAGCGACGCCAGCGCGGGCAGCACGTCGTCGGAGCCGGCGACCGCCGCCGCGGCGTCCAGGTCGAACGAACCGGCGAGCACCGACAGCTGCGTGAGCAGGTCCAGCTCCGCCGCGTCCAGCAGGCCGGCACTCCACTCGATCGTGGCCCGCAGCGCCCGATGGCGGTCGGGCCCGCCCACGTCGTGACCCCGCAGGAGATCGAGCCGCCCGCCGACCCGCGACCGGATCTCGGCCACCCCGAGCACGTCCGCGTGCGCGGCCGCGATCTCGATCGCCAGCGGCAGTCCGTCGACGGACCGGCAGATCGCGACCACGTCGGCCACGTTGGACGCGTCCAGGCGGAAGTCGGGCCGGACGCCCGACGCGCGCTCGCAGAAGAGGCGCACGGCGTCGGTGCCGGCCGCCTCGTCGGGATCGGCCTCGGCCCGCGGCAGACCGAGCGACGCCAGCGGCGAGACCACCTCACCCGGCACGCCGAGCGGACGGCGAGAGGTCGCCAGCACCGAGATGCGCCCTCCCGGAACGCGGAGCAGCTCGTCGACGAGCGAAGCGACCTGGTCCGCCACGTGCTCGCACGTGTCGAGCAGCAGCACGCCGGGGAGCGGCCCCAGGCGCTCGGCCACCGCGGTCGCCGCGCTCCGGTCGAGTGAGGTCGGCACGTGGACGGCGTCGGCGACGGCGATCGCGACGTCCTCGTCGGCGTGCAACGCGCCGAGGTCCACGAAGAGCAGCGGTCGCGACGGGTCGTCCTCCGCGACGAGTCGCAACGCCTCGATCGCGACGCGGGTCTTGCCCGCCCCGCCGGGTCCCGTCACGGACACCAGGCGGTGCGACCCCAGCAGATCGCGGACGTGGGCGACCGCGGACGTCCGGCCGATGAGCCGCGTGGCGGGCGGCGACGGCAACGGCGCCCGCACGTCGCCGGTCGCGACCCGCCGGCCGTGGGACCCCAGCGACGGCTCCTGGTCCAGGATCGCCGCTTCGAGCGCCACCAGCTCCGGCCCCGGCTCCAGCCCGAGGTCGCCCACAAAGCGCTCGCGCGCCACCTGGAACGCCCGCAGCGCGTCCGCCTGACGGCCGCTCCGGTACAGCGCCAGCATCAGCTGGGCCCGGAACCGCTCGTGCAGCGGGTGCTCATCAACCAGCGGACCCAGGTCCGCGATCGCATCGTCCAGGCGGCCGAGGTCCATCAGCGCATCGATCCGCAGCTCCGCCAGCGACCGCCGCAGCTCGCCGATCCTGGTGACCTCGCCGGCGACGGCCGGATGGTCGCCGATCTCGAGCAGCGGTGCGCCCCGCCACGAGCCGAGCGCCTGTTCACACGCCGCGAGCGCGTTCGCCGCCGACGATGCGTCGCGGGCCTCGCCCAGCAGCCGCTCCACCCGACGGAGGTCCACGTCGTCGGCGGCGATCGCCAGCCGGTACCCGGGCGGTTCGGTGATCAGCGGACCGTCGCCGCCCGCACCCGGCTCCCCTGCAGCCTCCGTCAGGGCCCGACGCAGGTACGACACCTGGAGCTGCAGCGCGTTCGACGGGTTGGCGGGCAGGTCGTCGCCCCACACCCGGTCGATCAGCACGTCGGCCGGCACGACGTCGGGGGCGTAGAGGGCCAGCGTGGCCAGCAGCGCCCGCGGTCGACCTCGACGGACGGGCACCGGGCGGCCGTCACGACGGACCTCGACCGGTCCCAGCACCCTCACCTCCACGGCGCACGACGGTACCGCCGCGGCTCCGGGCCGCGTCCCACCCGCCCCCGCCGGCGGTGACGGGGCCGTGACAGCCCGGTGACAGCGGCCGGTGGTCGAGTGCGACGGAGCGCACGAACCGGTGCGACCACGCCCAGAAGGAGCACACCATGACGACCGACTCGATCTCCACCGTGTCCGCCACCCGCACCGTCGACGGCACCGAGCTGCCCGCCGCCGGCACCTGGACGATCGATCCGGGCCACACCAGCGTGGAGTTCGTCGGCCGCCACCTGATGCTGAGCACCGTCCGAGGCCGCTTCCGGGACGTCAGCGGGACGGTCCACATCGACGAGGATCCGGGCCGGTCGACGGTCTCGGTCACGATCGACATAGCCAGCGTCGAGTCCGGCAGCGACGACCGCGACGCGCACCTCCGCTCCGCCGACTTCTTCGACGTCGAGCGCCACCCGACCGCCACCTTCGAGGGCTCGGTCGTCGAGTGGGTCGCCGACCGGGCGGTCGTCCGGGGTCCGCTCACGATCGTCGGCGTGACGCGGGAGGTCGACCTGGATCTCCGGTTCGCCGGCGGCGTCGAGGACCCGTGGGGCAACCACCGATCGGTGTTCACGGCGACCACCGAGCTCGACCGCGAGGACTGGGGCCTCGTGTGGAACATGCCGCTCGCCAACGGCGGCCTGCTCGTGAGCCGTCGCATCCGGCTCGAGATCGACACCGAGGTCGTGCTCGCCCGCTGAGGCGCTCCGACGCGACCGACCACCCAGCAGGCCCGGACAGCACCCCACGACCAGTCACCCGAACGACCAGACACACCGACACGAACCGGAAGGAACCGACATGACCACCACCGACACCACCGCCACGACGATGCCCGGCGACATCCCCGCCCGCGACGGCACCGCCGCGGCGCCCGGCCGGGCCCGACCCGGCGCACGGCCGATCCACCGGGCCGTGTGGCTCCTGCCGCTGGCCGCGGCGGTCACCGCCTGGGCCACCTTCGAGCACCAGCCGGATCCGAGCTCGCAGTTCACCGAGTGGTCGGAGTTCGTGACCACCGACCGGTTCCTGGCGAGCCACCTGCTGGGCAGCATCGTCGGCCAGGCGATCTGGATCCTGGGCGCCGCGGCCGTCGCCGGGCTCGCCGTCCTGGCCGGTCGACGGATCGGCACCGCGATCGCCGGCCTCACGGCGATGGTGCTCGGCGGCGCCGGTCTGATCGCCGGCTTCGGCGTGGCGGCGTTCGCGCAGCCGGCGATCGGCCACCTCCAGCTCGACGGCGCACCGGTCGCCCACGCGGTCTACGACGACGTCTACGGCATCCCCACGTTCGTCACCCTGATCGGCGGGTCGCTCGTCTTCGCAGCGGCGACCGTGCTGCTGGCCCGGGCGGTCGCGGCCATCGACGAGGTGCCCCGCTGGGCCGCGGTCGCCTTCGGCGCCGCCGGCCCGCTCATCTTCCTGGGTGTCGCGGTCGGCGCCCTGCAGACCGTCGGGTCACTGGCCGGACTCGTCGGCGGCGTCGCCATCGCCGTGGCGGTCGGGCGGAGCGCAGCGGTCCGATGAGATCGACGGGATCGACGGCCTCGTCAGGCGGGGGCGAGGACGTCGAGCTCGTCGGCCAGGTACTGCAGCCGGCACGCGGAGCGCTGCAGCTTGCCGGACGACGTCTTGGGCACCGAACCCGGCTGCACGAGGATGATCTCCTTGGGCGGGATGCCCACGGACTCGGTCACCTGACGGGCGATCTCGCGCTGCAGGTCCTCGTGGCCAGAGGCCTTGGACTCCGCCACGACGATGATGTTCTGGGCGCCCTGCCGGCCCTCGACGCCGAAGGCGATCACGTTCCCGGTCCGCACGCCCTCGACCTCGCCGACGACCTTCTCGATGTCCTGCGGGTAGACGTTGCGACCACCGACGATGATCACGTCCTTGATGCGACCGCAGACCACGAGCTCCCCACCGACCGTGTAGGCCAGGTCGCCGGTGTGGAGCCACCCGTCGACGATCAGCTCGGCCGTCGCCTCGGGCTGCTGGTAGTAGCCGGCGGTCACCGAGTTGCCCTTGATGCGGAGCTCTCCGACCTGACGCTCGCCGCACGGCTCGCCGGTCTTGGGGTCGACGATGGCGATCTCGAGCCCGGGCACCGGCCGGCCGAGGAGCGCCAGCTCGGTGGAGCCCTCGGTGTCGGCGTCCACCCGGACCGCCCGGTGCTCGGTCTCGAGCGCGGCGCGGTCGACCACGTCGGTCACCAGGCCCTTGCCGGGCGTGGGGAAGCAGCCGGCGATGCAGACCTCGGCCATGCCGAACGCAGGGAACGCCACCCCGGGCGCCAGGCCGAAGCGCTCCCCCGCCTCGAGGAACCGGCGGAAGGTAGGGGCGTCGATCGGCTCGGCACCGTTGAGGAACAGCCGCACCTGCGACAGCTCGAGCTGCTCCTCGGTGCGCTTGAGCGCCCGCGCCGCCAGGGCGTAGCTGAAGTTCGGACCGGCGGAGGCGGTGCCCCCGAACTCCGTGAGCCAGCGCATCCACCGGATGGGCTTGGCCAGGAAGTCCTGTGGCGCGCCCTGCACCAGGTGCGTGTCCATGGTCATGGGGATGGTCAGCAGTCCGACCAGGCCCATGTCGTGGTAGAGCGGCAGCCAGCTGACGATCACCTCGTCGTGGGTGAGCTCGGCCGCCGTCCATGCGCCGTCGAGGTTGTGGCAGATGTTCTGGTGCGGGAGCATCACGCCCTTGGGCTCCGACGTGGAGCCCGACGTGAACTGCAGCACCGCCAGGGCTGACGGATCGTCGGCCGGCCGGGTGTAGTCGGACGCCGTGGGCGCGTCGTCCGCGAACAGCTCGTCGAGGCCGATGAACGGCGGGTCGCCCGGCATGGGCTCCACGAAGTCAGCCAGCTGGCTGTCGATCACCACGACCTTGGAGTCGGCGCGGCGGATGCGGTTGCGGGTCTGCTCGATGAACTGGTCGAGCGCACCCATGCGCATGGGCAGCGGCATGGTGACCAGCGCGCCGCCGGTCAGCCAGATCGCCTGGATGGTCGTCACCAGCCGGCGCGTGGTCGGGCCGAGGAGCGCGACGTGGTCGCCGGGTCCGACGCCCCGGGCCTGCAGTCCTGCCGCCACCGCCCGGGCCTCCGAGTGCAGCTGACCCCACGTCAGCGTCTCGTGGTCGTCGCCCGCGACGAAGGTGACCTTGCCCTGGCCTTGCTCGGCGACGGACTCGATGCGGGAGATCAGGGACAGCTCGGATGACAGCACGTTGATTCGGACTCCGGAGATGACGCGATGGTTACGTCTGGTGTCACGCGACCGTACACAGGCCGAACGCCGCGACGCGACGATCCCTTCCGCGGCGCCCCGTCCCTTGCGCCGGCCGACCCCCGACGAGCCGCCTGCGCCAGGACCGCCGTTACGGGACGATGTTGACCAGCTTGGGTGCCCGCACGATGACCTTGCGGGGCGTGGCGCCGTCCAGGATCGCCTGCACCTTCGGCGACTGCAGGGCCAGCGCTTCGCAGGCGACCTCGTCGGCGTCGGCCGGCACCTCGATGCGGTCGCGCACCTTGCCCGCGACCTGCACGACCATGGTCACGGTGTCCTCGACCAGCAGGTCGGGATCGGCCACCGGCCATGGCTCGGCATGCACGTGGCGACCGGGCGTACCGGCCTCGGCACCGCGACGCGACCACAGCTCCGCGGCGATGTGCGGGGCCGCCGGGGCCAGCAGCAGGAGCAGCGTGTCGACGGCCTCGTCCACCACCTCTGCGTGGGCGCGCTCGTCGGACTGCACGTACTTGTACAGCTCGTTCACGAACGCCATGGAGCGGGCGACGGCCACGTTGTAGGACCAGCGCTCGAACGCGTCGGTCACGTCCGCGATCAGGCGGTGCGTGGCCCGCACGATCGCCAGGTCGGCCTCGGTGCGGTCGCCGCCGCGCACGTCACCCAGCAGGTCCGAGCCGGGCACCGCCAGCCGCCAGATGCGGGACAGGAAGCGCGAGCAGCCCTCGAGCCCGAAGTCCTCCCAGTCGACGTCCTCCTCCGGCGGCTTCACCGCCAGGTGGGCCAGCCGCAGCGTGTCGGCGCCGTAGGTGTCGATGATCTCCTCGGGAGCGACCAGGTTGCCCTTGGACTTGGACATCTTGGAGCCGTCCAGGCGGATCATCCCCTGCGTGAACAGCCGCGTGAACGGCTCGCGCAGATCGGCCGGCGCCACGCCCAGGTCGGACAGCGCCTTGGTGAAGAACCGGGCGTACATCAGGTGCAGCACGGCGTGCTCGGCACCGCCGATGTACTGGTCGACCGGCATCCAGGACGACACGGCCTCCTTGGAGAACGGCACGTCGGAGCTCCACGGATCGCAGAACCGCAGGAAGTACCAGGACGAGTCGACGAACATGTCCATGGTGTCGGTCTCGCGGGTGGCGGGACCGTCGCAGTCGGGACACGTGGTGTGCAGGAAGCCCTCGTGGAACTGCAGCGGCGACTGGCCGGTGGGCCGGAACTCCACGTCGTCGGGCGCCAGGACGGGCAGCTCGTCCAGGGGCACCGGCCGGGGGCCGCACTGCTCGCAGTAGACGATCGGGATGGGGCAGCCCCAGAAGCGCTGCCGAGAGACCAGCCAGTCGCGCAGGCGGAAGTTGACCGTCCGCTCGCCGCGCTCGTCGGCCTCCAGCCACTCGATCGCCTTGTCCTTCGCCGCGGCGACGTCCAGGCCGTTCAGGTCAGGGCCCGGCACGGCCGACGGGTCGACCGGCGAGTTCACGTGGACACCCGGACCCGAGTACGCCCCGCCGTCCCAGTCGTCGGGGCGCTCGACGGTCTCGACGATCGGCAGCCCGAACGCCGTGGCGAAGTCCCAGTCGCGCTGGTCCTCACCGGGCACGGCCATGACCGCCCCCGTGCCGTAGGTGGCCAGCACGTAGTCGGCCAGGTAGATCGGCACCGGCTTCCCGGTGAACGGGTTCAGCGCGTACGCACCGGTCGAGCAACCGCGGTCCTCGACCGCGCCCTCGGTGGACAGCCGGTCGATCTCGGCGGTGTTGCGTGCCTTCTCGACGAACGCCTCCACGGCGGCCCGGCGGTCCTCGGTGGTGATGACCTTCACCAGCGGGTGCTCGGGGGCCAGCACGCAGAACGTCATGCCGTAGCTCGTGTCGGGGCGGGTGGTGAACACGCGCACGCTCGGCACGCCGGGCAGGTCCTTGCGGACCTCGCCGTCGGCGTCGACGACGGCCATCTCGAACTCGGCGCCCTCGGACCGACCGATCCAGTTGCGCTGCTGGGTGACCACCCGGTCGGGCCACTGCACCAGCTCCAGGTCGTCCAGCAGCGCCTGGGCGTAGTCGGTGATGCGGAAGTACCACTGCTCCAGGTCGCGCCGCTCGACGACGTCGCCCGAGCGGTCGCAGCGACCGTCGATCACCTGCTCGTTCGCCAGCACGGTCTGGCAGCCGGGGCACCAGTTCACGGGCGCGGCCTTGCGATAGGCCAGCCCGGCCTCGAACAGCTGCAGGAAGATCCACTGCGACCAGTGGATGTACTCCGGGCTGTGGCTCCGGACCTCTCGCCGCCAGTCGTAGACGCCGCCGATCCGGGTGATCGAGCTGCGCAGCATCTCGATGCGCTCGTCGGTGAACGTGCGCGGGTGCACGCCGGTCTGGATGGCCGCGTTCTCGGCCGGCAGCCCGAAGCTGTCGAAGCCCATCGGCGACAGCACCGCCTCGCCCTGCATGGTGCGGTAGCGGGTCAGCAGGTCGCCGAACGTGTAGTTCCGCACGTGGCCCATGTGCGCCGCACCCGAGGGGTACGGGTACATGCACAGCACGTAGCTGCGGGGGCGGGGATCGTCGTTGTCGACCTCGTAGGTCCCGTGCTCGCGCCAGTAGGACTGCCAGTGCGGCTCGATGGCCTGGGGTTCGTAGGGTGCGATCGTCGGGGCCTCGGTGACGCCGGTCGGATCGGCACTGGCAGCTGCAGACATGCGCGGCAGGTTACCGACGGCACCCACGTCGCCCCGAACCGGGTTCCGCCGATTCGCGGCACCTCTCAGGTCCGGCTAGAGTGGCCGCCTCACGGGGCCGTAGCTCAGTTGGGAGAGCGCTTCCATGGCATGGAAGAGGTCGTGGGTTCAATTCCCATCGGCTCCACCACTGTGATGTCGCGAGACATCCCGGACGCCCGAACCCTTAGAGGTTCGGGCTTCTTGGTTTTTCGGGACCGATCTCCCTGGCGCGCCGCCGCCCCATGAGTGTCACACCCTTCCGGCACACTACGAACATGTGTTCGATCGGTGAGGCCGAGGGCGGCGAGAGCGACGGCGGCGAGGAGGGTGGTGGCGAGAGGACTGCGACGCCGCAGTTCCTTCCGGCGTTCGCGGGCACCGACGAGTCGCGGGCGGCGGTGGCCGCAGTCCGGGAGCTGGCGTCGACGATCGTGAAGGGCCTCACCGACGATGAGTGCTTCGGCCTGTTCGACGACGTCTAACTGGCACGCCGCTCACTCGCCGCGATCGGCGGCGCCGTGCTCGACGAGATCGCCACACGCGACCTCTGCGACCGCCGCTACGGCATGACCCCAGGCACCTGGTTCGAACGCCGCCACGGCCGCAC
>JAEXGP010000310.1 GCA_023450775.1 Actinomycetes bacterium
CGCCAACCCTCGGCGGCCAGCGCGTCGGCGAGCCGGTCGGGCCCGATGCGCTCGAGCAGGTCGCCGGCGTCGCCCCCCGCCGCCGGGATCAACGTGACGTCCGCGGTCACCATCGGCTCAGGGTAGAGGAGTGTGAACCGGTCGCGGTTGGCGGCCGTGGCCAGCTCTGGACCCGACTCCTGCTCCAGAGGGCCCACCACGCTCATCGTGCCGGGACGGGTGAGGAGCACGCTCAGCGGGTCGGGGGCGACCACCGCAGCGCCGACCAGCTGGCTCAGCCAGGGCGAGCTCTCCTCCAGGTCCAGGCGGTCCCAGGACGAGGAGCCCACGTGCGACGAGACGGCCTGGGAGAGAGCCACGAGCCCCGTGCCGGTGTCGGGTGCGGACAGCCCGGCCCGGAAGGTCCCCCACGCCTGCTGGCCGCCGATCGCCGTCCACGGCTGTCCGGAGCTGTCGCCGATGCACGCCCAGGCCGGCGTGGAACCGCAGTGCTCGGTGAGCGCCCGCATCCGGTCGGCCGGGCCGACCAGCGTGACCGGCGAGCGGGCCAGGACTCTGGAGGGCGCGCCGAGCACGTCGCCCTGCAGGCCGTTCTGCTGCCGGTCGTCGGCGACGATCCCGGCCCACGGCCCCGCGGCGAGCCACGCCTCGAAGTCGGCGGTCTCGCCCTCCTGCGCCAGGCGGTCGGCGGTCGTTCCCTCGTCCTCCACGCTGAGCCGGATGGAGTCGTCCTCCTCGGCCAGGCGCGTGCAGACCGCCCGCAGGTCCGAGCCGCACCGCAGCACGACGGTGTCGCCGCCGCCCCCGCCGTCGTCGCCGTCGATCACGCTCTGGCGGATCCACCACGCGCCGCCGACCATGGCGAGCGCGGCGAGGACGGCGAGGAACCGCTTCACGCCGGCACCCCTCGGCCCGCGTCGTCGGGCGAGGCCTGGTCGGGCAGGTCCTCGGGCAGCAGGGTGGTGAGGTCCTCCTCGGTGGGCGGCCCCTCCAGACGCATGACCCGGCTGGCGTGGTGGTTGATCGCGGCCTCGAACAGGTTGCGGGCCAGCCGGGCGTTGCCGAAGCCCTGCCCTCGCGGCGTGGCGTCCAGCACGTCGCGGAGCTTGGCCCGCGCCTCGTCGGTCAGGCGGTACCGCTGCTTGTCGCCGATGCTGTCGACGATCCGGACGAGCTCGTCGGTCGTGTAGTCGGGGAAGTGGATGACCGTCGGGAACCGGGACCGCAGACCGGGGTTCGACGACAGCAGGTGCTCCATCTCGTCCGTGTAGCCCGCGACCACCAGCACCACGCGGTCGCGGCGGTCCTCCATGAGCTTCACGATCTGGTCGACTGCCTCCCGGCCGAAGTCGTTCTCGCCGCCGCGGGCCAGCGTGTAGGCCTCGTCGATGAACAGCATCCCCTCGTCGGCCTCGTCGAAGCGCTTCGTGACGAGCGGTGCGGTCTGGCCGACGTAGCCGGCGACCAGGCCGGAGCGGTCGGTCTCGACCAGGTGGCCCCGCTCGACCACGCCCAGCGTGCGGTAGATCTGCGCCAGCAGTCGGGCGACGGTGGTCTTGCCGGTGCCGGGGTTGCCGGTGAACACCAGGTGGTGGGAGGTCTCGACGGTGGGCAGCTCACGTTCGGCCCGCAGCTGCTGCACGCGCAGGAAGTCGGCGACGAGCCGCACCCGCGCCTTGACCTGTTCCAGCCCGACCAGGTCGTCGAGCTCCGCCAGCAGCTCTTCGAGCGGCCTCGGGGGCGGGTCGGGCGGTCGCTCGCCCCCGGGTGCCTCCGGTGCGAGCGCGGACTCGGGCGGCGTGGCGTGGACGGGCCGCTCGGGGTCGCGGCTGCGGAGACCGTCGAGCAGCCGGGCCCGCAGCGCCGAGATCGCCTCGAGCTCGGCGCGGGCCGGGATGACGTCCAGGCTGGCGACCACGTGGGCGATGTCGAGCGACCGCTCGTAGTACCGGTCGGCCAGCCGGGTGCCGCTGCGGCGGTCGGCGTCGATCAGCAGCCCGAACAGCTCGGAGTCCACCTCCAGCCAGCGCCGGTGCCCCGCCACCATCGTCGAGCCCCGCAGGGTCTCGGGCGTGGCGCGGATGAGCTGGGAGTCCCGCAGGCGGGGGCCGAACGCGTCGATGAGGGCGTTCAGCTCCTCGTCGGTGTGGCGGTCGTCGGCGTCGATCATGGCGGTCGCCAGGTTGAACGCCTCGACCGTCACGTCGTCGGTGAAGCGGCCCCGGTCGATGCCCTTCAGCCCGCTCGTCGCCTCTTCGAGGGCCATCCCCACGTCGTCGACGAAGGACGACACCACCGCGTCGAGGGGTCCGGATCCCACGGCGGTGAAGGGTATCGGTAGCCTTCCGGGATGGCCGTCACCCCGATCCCGGAGCTCGCCCGTCGTGCCAAGGCGGCGTCGCGCCTGCTGGCGACGGCGTCCTCCGCCGTCAAGGACGAGGCGCTGCTGGCCGCCGCCGACCTGCTCGAGGCCCGCGCCGCCGACGTGCTCGCCGCCAACGCACTGGACGTGGCGGGTGCCGAGGACGCCGGCATCCCGGCAGGGCTCGTCGACCGCCTGCGCCTCACCGAGGACCGCATCGCCGGCATGGCCGCCGGCCTGCGACAGGTGGCAGCGCTCCCTGACCCCGTCGGCGAGGAGCTCGACGGCTGGGTCCGTCCGAACGGCCTGCGCATCTCGCGTGTCCGGGTGCCGCTCGGCGTCGTGGCGATCATCTACGAGAGCCGTCCCAACGTCACCTCCGACGCCGCCGGGCTCTGCCTCAAGTCGGGCAACGCCGCCTTCCTCCGCGGCTCGTCGACCGCCATCCACTCCAACCTCGCGATCGCGGACGTCCTCCGGGAGGCCGTGGCCAAGGCGGGGCTGCCCGAGGACTCGGTGATCGTGGTCGAGGACACGTCGCGCGAGGCCGCCACCGAGTTCATGCAGCAGGAGGGCCTGGTCGACTGCCTCATCCCGCGCGGAGGAGCGTCGCTGATCGCCTCCATCAAGGAGCACGCGACCGTGCCGTTCGTGATCGACGGTGACGGCAACTGCCACGTGTACGTCGACGAGGCGGCGGACCTGGACGTGGCCGAGCGGATCCTCGTCAACGCCAAGACCCAGCGCCCGTCGGTGTGCAACTCGGCCGAGTCGCTCGTCGTCCACGCCAAGGTGGCCGCCGAGTTCCTGCCCCGCGTGGACGCCGCGCTCGCGGACGTGGAGCTGGTCGGCGACGGCCGGGCCCGGTCGCTGGTCCCGCGCATGGGCGAGGCCACCGAGGACGACTTCGCCAGCGAGTTCCTGGACCTGAAGATGTCGGTGCGCGTCGTCGACGACCTCGACCAGGCCATCGCCCACGTGAACGACCACTCGACCGGGCACTCCGAAGCAATCGTCACCACGGACGTGCGCGCCGCCGACCGCTTCCTCAACGAGGTCGACGCCGCCGCGGTGCTCCTGAACGCGTCGACCCGGTTCGTGGACGGCGAAGAGTTCGGCTTCGGCGCCGAGATCGGCATCTCCACCCAGAAGCTCCACGCCCGGGGCCCCATGGGGCTCCAGCAGCTGACGACCGCCAAGTACGTGGTCCGCGGCGACGGCCAGATCCGGGGCTGAGCCCGTGCGGCGCACGGCGGCCGTCGCGCTGCTCGCCGTCTCGCTCGTCGCCGCTGCGGCGTGCGATCCGCCGAAGCCGCCGCCCGGGCCGCCCACCGGCGAGTGCCGGCCCGATCCCTTCACCGCCGAGCTCCAGCACGACATCGACGCGTTCGGCGCCGCCGCCCACCATGTGACCGCCGCCGTGTACGACGACCGGACGGGCTGCTGGTACCACCTCCGTCGAGGTCAGCGGGTCACGACCGCGTCGGTGATCAAGATCGAGATCATGGCGGCGACCATCTTGCGGGCGCAGGACCAGGGCCGGGGCCTGACCCACTGGGAGGCCACCCGGATCGGCCCGATGATCCACGCCTCCGACGACGCCGCCGCGTCCGCGCTGTGGACCGACCTCGGCGGGGCGAGGGGCATGTCGGACTGGGGCGCCCGGATGGGCCTGGGCGCGACCGATGAGATCGAGCCCAAGTGGGGGCTGAGCTCCACCACCGCCGAGGACCAGGCCGCGTTCGTGCACCGGCTGCTGCAGGGCGACCTGCTCGAACCCGCCCGGCGCGGCCTGGCGTGGTGGGAGCTCGAGAACATCCGGGACGACCAACGATGGGGCATCCGCTACGGCGTGCCGCCGGGCTGGGAGGTGGGCCACAAGAACGGGTTCGCCGGTTCCGCCTGCTGCGGGTGGCGCGTGAACTCCGTGGGCTACGTCGCGGATCCGGCCGGCGGCGGCTACTCGATCGCGATCCTGTCCGACGGCTGGGCGTCGCTGCCCCAGGGCGTGCCGATGGTCGAGGTCGTCGCCGGGGCGGTGGCCCGGTCGCTGGCGCACTGAGCCGTGCAGCGGGTCTCGGTCGTCCGACCCCGCCGCCGCCCGCCCGTAGCCTGGGGCGGATGGCGACCGGAGCCGACGTGCAGATCCGTACCTTCCGCCCCGGCGACGAGGGCGCGCTCATGCAGGTGTGCCTGCGGACCGGCGACGCCGGCCAGGACGCCACGGGCCAGCTCGTCGACGGCGACCTGATGGGCGCGATCTGGTGCATGCCGTACCTGGTGCTGGAACCCGAGTTGGCCTCCGTGGTCGCGGTCGGCGACGAGCCGCCGATCGGCTACGTCCTCGGTGCCCTGGACACCGTGGCGTTCCACGCCGCTGCGGAGGAGCGCTACTGGCCGGCGGTCCGGGAGCGCTACCCGCTCGACGCGTTCGACGACGACCAGCTGGACGCCCTGCTCGTCCACCTCATCCACGACCGCAGCGGTGCCGCCGGTGAGGACTCGGCGCTGCTCGAGCGATACCCGTCGCACCTCCACATCGACCTGCTGCCCGAGGTCCAGGGCGAGGGCCTGGGCCGTCGGCTGATCGACCGGCTGCTGGATCAGCTGGCCGAGCGGGGGAGCACCGGGGTGCACCTGGGCGTGAGCCGGCGCAACACGGGCGCCATCGAGTTCTACCGGCGGGTCGGGTTCGAGGAGTGGGGCTCGGGCGACGCCATCAACCAGACGTTCGTGCGCGCGATCACGCCTCGGTGACCCTCAGGCCTCGGTGACCCGGCCGTCGAGCACCTCGATGCGGCGCTCCACCCGCACCGCCTCGAGCAGCCGCCGGTCGTGGCTGACCAGCAGCAGCGTGCCGTCGAAGCCGTCGAGCGCCTGCTCCAGCTGCTCGATCGCCGGCAGGTCCAGGTGGTTCGTCGGCTCGTCGAGCACCAGCACGTTCACGCCGCGGGCCTGCAGCAGGGCCAAGGCCGCCCGGGTGCGCTCGCCGGGCGACAGCCCGGCGGCGGGCCGCCCGACCTGCTCGCCGCCCAGGCCGAACTTGGCGAGCAGCGTCCGGATCTCCGAGGTCGTCTGCTCGGCGCCGTCGCCCTCCCGGAGGTGGTCCGCGAACGCGTCCAGCAGCGTGCGGTCGTCGCCGAACGCGGCGCGGGCCTGGTCCACCTCGCCGATCCGCACCGAGGCCCCGAGCGACGCCGAGCCCTCGTCCGGCTCCAGCCGCCCGAGCAGCAGCGCCAGCAACGTGGACTTGCCCGAGCCGTTGGGGCCGGTGATGGCGATGCGGTCGCCGCGGTCCACCTGCAGCGTGACCGGCCCGAGGGTGAAGTCGCCGAGGCGGACGACGGCGGCGGAGGTCGTCGCCACCACCTGGCCCGACGGCGGGGCGCCCGCGATCGAGAACCGCAGCTCCCACTCCTTGCGGGGCTCCTCGACCTCCTCGATCCGCTCGATCGCCTTCTCGGTCCGGCGGGCCTTGGCCGCCAGCTCCTCCGAGGTGGCGATGTTGTGGTGGCGGATGAACTTGTCGCGCTCGGACCGGTCGCGCCGGGCGCTGCCGGCGCCCTTGTCCGCCCACGCCCGCTGCGTGCGGGCCCGGTCGGTCAGCGTCTGGACGGTGTCGGCGTACTCCTCGTATCGCTCCCTCGCCTGCTCCCGGGCCCGCGCCCGCTCGGTCAGGTAGGACTCGTAGCCGCCGCCGTACAGCTGCCACGACTGCTGGTGGCGGTCGAGCTCCAGCACCTGGGTGGCGGTGCGGGTCAGGAACTCGCGGTCGTGGCTGACCACGACGATGCCGCTCGACGCCTCCTGCACGAACCGCTCGAGTCGTTCGAGCCCCACCAGATCCAGGTCGTTCGTCGGCTCGTCGAGCAGCAGCACGTCGAAACGGCTGAGCAGGAGGGCGGCCAGGCTGGCGCGGGCGGCCTGGCCGCCCGACAGGGTGGTCATGTGCTGGTCCGCGTCCACGTCCAGGCCCACGTCGGAGGCCACCTGCGGGATGCGGGCGTCCAGGTCCGCTCCGCCGAGCGCGAGCCATCGCTCGAGCGCCAGCGCGTAGCGGTCGTCGCTGCCGTCGGTCCCGGCGGCCAGCGCGGCGGTGGCCGCATCCATCTCCTCCTGGGCCGCGGCCACGCCGGTACGCCGCGCGAGGTAGGCGGCCACGGACTCCCCGGGGACCCGGTCGGTCTCCTGCGGGAGCAGGCCGACGGTGGCGTCGGGCGGCTGGAGCACCACGTCGCCCGACGCCGGCGCCTCCAGGCCCGCCAGCTGCCGGAGCAGGGTGGACTTGCCGGCCCCGTTCGGGCCGACCAGGCCGGTGACGGACCCGGGCGCCACCACCAGGTCGACGCCGGAGAACAGGGTGCGGGGGCCGTGCTCGGCGGTCAGTCCACGGGCCACCAGCTGCGCACTCATGGCCGGCGATCGTAGGGACGGCACCGGTGGAACGCCGAGCGAGAATCGTGATTGACCGTGCGGTCAAGAGCGTCGGTAGTCTGCCGCGATGAGCTCCGAGCAGACCGATCCCCGCTTCGACACCGTTGACGACGTCCGGGACCGGCTCCGCAAGGTCGACTACCTGTCGGACGAGTCGATCGCCGGCATCGTCTACCTGGCCGATCGGCTGGGCAAGCCGATCCTGGTCGAGGGTCCGGCGGGCACCGGCAAGACCCAGCTGGCCAAGTCGGTGGCCGAGATCACGGGCGCGCGGCTCATCCGCCTGCAGTGCTACGAGGGCCTGGACGAGTCCAAGGCGCTGTACGAGTGGAACTACAAGAAGCAGCTGCTGCGCATCCAGGCATCGCGGGGTGAGGGCGAGACCGCCGGTTGGGACGCCATCGAGGAGGACATCTTCTCCGACGACTTCCTGCTGACCCGCCCGCTGCTCGAGGCCATCCGGGCCGACGACCCGGTCGTGCTGCTCATCGACGAGGTCGACCGCGTCGAGGTCGAGACCGAGGCCCTCCTGCTGGAGATCCTCTCCGACTACCAGGTCTCCATCCCCGAGCTCGGCACGATCACCGCCAAGCAGATCCCCATGGTGTTCCTGACCTCGAACAACACCCGCGAGCTCTCCGAGGCGCTCAAGCGTCGCTGCCTCTACCTGCACGTCGACTACCCCGACATGGACCGCGAGAAGGAGATCGTCCTCACCAAGGTCCCGGGTGTCACCGAGTCGCTCGCGGACGAGATCGCCCGCATCGTGCGCTCCATCCGCCAGCTCGAGCTCAAGAAGGCGCCGTCGGTGTCGGAGACCATCGACTGGGCTCGCACCCTCGTCCTGCTGGGCAAGGACCACGTCGACGCAGAGACCGCGGTGGCGACCGTCAACATCCTGCTCAAGTACCAGTCCGACATCGCCAAGGCGACCAAGGAGCTGTCGGCCGATCCGCAGGCGGCCGGTCGCCCGCCCGCACGGTGAGCGACGCGGTCGGTCTCGACGTCGGGGGCACCGACGACACGGCGGCGGGTGACCGCCTCGCGGGCGAGGCGCTGCTCGACCTGCTCAACGGGTTCATCGGCGAGCTGCGCAACGCCGGGCTGCCGGTCAGCCTGACCGAGAACCTGGACGCCATGGAGGCCGTCCGCCACATCCCGCTCGACGACCGCAACGCGTTCAAGTACGCGCTGGCCGCGACGCTGGTGAAGAACCACTCGCACTGGCGGGCGTTCGAGACCGTCTTCGAGGTGTACTTCTCGCTGCGCGGCACCGAGTACTCGATCGACGAGGACGGCGAGGCTGGCCCCGAGATCGACCTGGACGACGACCAGGTGGGCGAGCTGCCCGAGGGCGCGGTCAAGGGCGAGGGCTCCGGCGGCCACGGGGACGGCATGACGCCAGAGGAGCTCGCCGAGGCGCTGTACCAGGCGCTGCTCAAGGGCGACCAGGCCATGATGCGGGCCATGGCCCGCCAGGCGGTCAAGCGCTACGCCGGCATGGAGCCGGGTCGGCCGGTCGGCGGCACGTACTACCTGTACCGCACCATGCGGAACCTGGACCTCGACGGCATGCTCGAGCGGCTCATGGAGCAGTCCCGTCAGGACGCGCCCGAGCAGCTCAGCCCGCTCGAGGAGCGCCTGGAGCACGACGAGTACGAGACCCGGATCGAGCAGCTCAAGCAGGAGATCGAGGCCGAGATCCGCCGCCGCCTGGTCGCCGACCGGGGCGTGGAGGCCATGGCGAAGACGCTGCGCAAGCCGCTGCCCGAGGACATCGACTTCATGCACGCCAGCCGCGAGGAGATGATCTCGTTGCGCAAGGCGCTGCAGCCGCTCACCCGGCGCCTGGCGGTCCGTCTGGCCCGCAAGCGTCGCCATGGCCGCAAGGGCGCGCTCGACTTCCGCAACACCGTGCGGCACTCGCTCAGCTACGGCGGCGTGCCCGCCGAGCCCAAGTTCAAGTACCCGCGGCCGGCCAAGCCCGAGATCTTCGTCGTGGCCGACATCTCCGGGTCGGTCGCGGCGTTCGCCCGGTTCACGCTGCACCTGGTGCACGCCATCGCCAGCCAGTTCTCACGGGTCCGCAGCTTCGTGTTCATCGACGGCATCGACGAGGTCACCCGCTTCTTCGAGGGCGAGGAGGACATCGTCGAGGCGATCCACCGGGTCAACACCGAGGCCGACGTCGTCTGGGTCGACGGGCACTCGGACTACGGCCACGCGTTCGAGGTGTTCTGGAACAAGTGGGGCCGCGAGATCGGCCCGAAGACCACCGTGATCATCCTCGGCGACGCGCGGAACAACTACCACGCGTCGCAGTCGTGGGTGATCAAGGAGATGCGCCAGAAGGCCCGCCACGTCTACTGGCTCAACCCCGAACCCAAGGCGTACTGGGACACCGGCGACTCGATCGTGGGGGAGTACGGCGTCCACTGCGACGGCACCTTCGAGTGTCGCAACCTGCGCCAGCTCGAGCGCTTCGTCGACCACCTGGTCTGATCGGCTCGCCGGGTCTGACCGGCCGGTTCAGCCGAAGATGTCGCAGCGACCCTGCTCGGGGTCGATGATCGCGTCCTCCCGAGACCACTCCCACTGCGGGTCCAGGTAGGCGGCGCGCACCTGCTGCGCCGCCTCGGCGTCGTCGACGAACAGGTCCATCTCCTGCAGGTTCGACGGGTACATGTTGTTCGAGCCGACCGAGAACACCTGGTCGTCCACGTGGATGAACTTGGAGTGGTTGGCGAAGCCCTTGTCGTTGGGCCAGGTCGGCTCGGGCCCGATCTGCAGCGAGGCGAGCTGCAGGTTCGAGCAGATCGCGTCGCGGGCCTCGTCGGGGTCGCCGGTCGTCGCCACGAGCACGTCGTAGAGCTGGATCGACAGGTCGTGCAGCGACTCCATGTTGGCGTACGACGTGCCGAACGCCCCGGTGACCACGATGCGGACGTCCACGCCGCGCAGCAGCTGGTCGGTGATCACCTTGAACATCCGAGCGTCGTAGCGCGGGCACTGCGCGAGCAGGTCCTGCTGCGAGATCACGACCTTCTCGTCGGCCGAGGCGACGAGCGCCCGGGCCGCGACCTGCCCGGGGTTGGCGGCGTCGTAGGCCGGGTCGCCGGCGTCGGATGACGGGCAGATCAGCGCCAGGATCGCCGGGACGAACGAACCGCCGAGCACGCCGGGGATCGGCAGCCCGCTGCCGAGGCGGCCGACCGCCATGATGCGCGTGGAGCCGGGCGTCTCCGGGGCGAGCATCGGTGCGGTGCGAGGACACGCGCCGCTCGGGCCGGAACGGGACGACCGGATCCAGATGATGCTCCAGAAGCCCTCGGCCTCCCGGTCGCACACGTAGCCCCAGAGCACGTCGACGAAGCGCTGCGCCGCCCGGGCGGCGGGACCGTCGGCCCGCATCGACACGTCGGACACGGGCGTGGCCGTGAGGTACGAGTCGGCCCACTGGTTGTGGCCGCCGACCAGGGCGCGGCGTCCGTCGACGGCCACGATCTTGGCGTGGTTCCATGACTGTATGTCGGTCGTCATCGTGGCCACCGACAGATCGATCTCGGCGCCGGCCGGCCCGAGGAGGGCGACGAGCTGCTCCCGGAACGCCTCGGGTCCCACGCCGGTCGTGTACGAGTAGAGGAACGGCGTCCCGGCCAGCCAACGCACCTGCGGGCGGCGGCCCGCGTCGAGCGAACGCCGCAGGCCGTCGACGACCGCGTCCAGCCACCCGCCGTCCGCGAACGGATAGAGCGTCGTGATGTCGACCGACACCTCGGCGGTGGCGATCAGGTCCGAGAGCTGCGCCAGCAGCTGCTCGGTGCCCACCGGGTCGGCGCAGTCGGGCGAGCCCCAGCAGCGCGGCGTCTGGAGGAACC
>JAEXGP010000331.1 GCA_023450775.1 Actinomycetes bacterium
GCCGTGCGCTGGGTCCGACCGGCTCAGCCGAGGTCGTTGTCCGAGATGAACGCCGCCGCGATGGCGTCGGCGTCCTCCTTGTCCACGTCGTACTGCTTGTTCATCGCCGTGAGGTTGGCGGTGGTGATCGCTGCCGAGGTGTCGTTGACGAGCTTCACCAGGTCGGCGTCGTCCGCGAGCTTCTGCGTGACCACCGGGATGATGTTGTCGGCGTTGAAGATGCCCTTGTCGTCCTCGAGCACCACCCAGTCGTTGGCGGCGATCGCGGAGTCGGTCGAGAAGATCACGGCCACCTCCACGTCACCCTCCTGGAGCGCCGCCTTGGTGAGCGGGCCCGACGCGTCGAGCGGCACGAAGGTCGACGACAGATCGATGCCGTAGGTGGACTTGAGCGCGGGCAGGCAGCCGGCGTTGGACGGGCAGTCCTGCGGAGCGCCGAACTTGATGCCCTCCTTCAGGTCCGAGATCTTGGTCAGCCCCTTGCTGGTGGACGTCTCCTTGGTGACCACGAGCGCGTTGCTGTCCACCGCCTCGGAGGGCTCGAGCGCGACCAGTCCCTTCTTGGCGAGCTGGGTCTGGAGCGCCGTGACCGTGGCGTTCACGTCGGGCGACGCCTCACCGGCGTTGCCGTTGAGGAACTCGACCGCGCTCGCCGCGTACTCGGGGACGAAGTTGATGTCGCCGGACTCGATCGCCGCGTAGATCGCGGCCCGGTCCTTGAAGCTCTGGTACGTGACCTTGTAGCCCTGCGACTCGAGCACCTGGCCGTAGATCTGGCCCAGGATCTCGGACTCTCCGAAGGCCTGCGTCCCGATCTTGACCTCCACCTTGGAGGACGAGTCCGAGTCGGAGCCGGACGACGAGTCGTCCTTGTCGTCACCGCAACCGACGGCGATCACCGCGACTGCGGCGAGGAGCGCGACGGCGGCTGCGAGCTTGCGGTTCACACGCATGGTCCCTCCGTTGGGTGCCCACCCGGCGATCCGGGTGAATTTCCGACCAAGCTAGTCGTCTATTGCAGCTCGGCACCGGCCGTCGCGGTCGGGCGCCCGCGGTCGCGAGGAGCCCGCGCCTCCCACGGCGTGATGGCCCGCGCCACGGCGCGCAGGCCCACGTCGGCCACCAGCGCGAGCGCCACCACCAGGATCACGCCGCCGTAGAGCATCCCGTCGTCGCGGTTCGCGCGGCCGAGCGTGATGAAGCGACCGAGGGTGTTGTACCCGACGAACGCGCCGAGCGTGGCCGTCGCGATCACCTGACCGGTGGCGATGCGCACGCCGGACAGGATGAGCGGCGACGCGAGCGGCAGCTCCACGCGCCGCAGCAGTCCCATGGGCGTCATGCCCAGACCGCGGCCCGCGTCGATCACGTCGCGGTCGAGCTCGGAGATCGCGGTCGCCGTCGACACGAACATGGGCGGGACGGCCAGGGCGAACATGGCGACGAACGTCGGCACGAACCCGATCCCCCCGCCCGCCGCGACCACGAACGCCAGGACCGCCAGCGACGGGATGGCGCGCCCGATGTTGGCCGCCGCGGACGCGACCACCTGGCCCTTCCGACGGCGACCGAGCGCGAGGCCGGCCGGGATCGCGAGCACGCCCGACGCGGCGAGCGCCAGCACGCACACCCACACGTGGGCGACGAGGCGCGCCCCGATCCCGTTGTCGCCACGCCAGCTCTCTGCCGAGGTGAGGAACGTCCACACGCCGTTCACCGACGCCGCTCCGTCATCGATACCGCTCCCTCATCGATCCCGTCATCGAAACCGCCAGGGGCTCACGAGCCGGCCCGCCACCACCAGCACCAGGTCGGCCACGGTCGCGAGGACGACCGACAGCACGACGCCGACGACGATCAGCGTCGGGAAGTCGCGGGTCAGGCCGTTGTCGATGAGGTTGCCGAACCCGCCCAGATCGAACAGCCCGCCGACGGTGACCAGCCCGATGATCGTGACGGTGGCGATGCGGATGCCGCCCACGATCGTCGGCATGGCGAGGGGCAGCTCGACCCGCCAGAACCGCTGCCGCGCCGTGTAGCCCATGCCGTCCGCGGCGTCGATGCTGGCCGGCGGCACGCCGTCGAACGAGGCGACGAGGTACGGCGTGAGCACGACCAGGCTGTAGGTGGTCAGCGCCACGGTCGGCACCGCGATGCCGGTGCCGAGCCACGGGATCAGCGCGGCGAACAGCGCCACGCTCGGGATCGCGTACAGCAGCGTGTTGAGCGCGGTGATGGGCCCGTTGGTCCAGCGCCAGCGTCGGATGATCGCGGCGAGCCCCGAGGCGATCACCAGCCCCAGGCACATGGACACCACGGTGAGCGTGAGGTGCTGGACGGTGCGCTCCCAGAGCACGTCGGTGTGGTCGGCGAGCCAGTCCCACCGCACGAGCGGTTCGTCGGCCTGGGCCAGCATCACGACGGCGATCCCGGCTCCGCGTCGCGCACGTTGGCGCTCAGCGTGGCCAGGCCGAGCTGACCGATCGTCGCGTCGTCGTCGGTGACCAGCACCGCCGCCGCACCGGTGCGCAGGAGCACGTCCAGCGCCTCGCGGGCGCTGCGGCCGACGTCGAGCTGCGGGAGCCCGCCGCCGGCGCCGTCGACCGGACCCAGTTCGAGCTCCCCCAGCGTCACCAGCGCCAGGCGGCGCAAGGTGCGCTCGCCGCCCAGGAAGGACGCGACGAAGTCCGACGCCGGCGCGCCCAGCAGGTCGCCCGGTGTGGCGTACTGGGCCAGCCGGCCGCCGACCTGGAGCATGGCGATGCGATCCCCGACCTTGATCGCCTCGTCGATGTCGTGGGTGACCAGGACGATCGTCGTGCCCAGGCGCTGGTGGAGCTCCACGAGCTCGTCCTGCAGCCGGGCCCGCACGATCGGGTCGACCGCCGAGTACGGCTCGTCCATGAGCAGCACGGGCGGGTCGGCCGCCAGGGCCCGGGCCACGCCGACGCGCTGCTGCTGTCCGCCGGACAGCTCCGAGGGGTAGCGCCCGAGCATGGAGCGGTCGAGGTCCACCAGGTCCGCGAGCTCGTCGACCCGATCCCGACGTCGGTCGCGGGACCACCCCAGCAGGCGGGGCACGGTGGCGATGTTCTCCTCGATCGTGAGGTGCGGGAACAGCCCGACGCCCTGGATGACGTAGCCGATCTGCCGGCGCATCTCGTGCACGGGACGGGCGCGGACGTCCTGGCCCAGGATCCTGATCTCGCCCGAGGTCGGCTCCTCCAGGCGGTTGAGCATCCGCAGGGTGGTGGTCTTGCCGCAGCCCGACGGCCCGACGAGCACGACGAGCTCACCGGTGGGCACGTCGAGCGTCAGCCCGTCGACGGCCGGGGTGGACGAGCCCGCGAACACCTTGGTGACGTCGCGGAGCTCGATCGCCGGAGCCGGGGCACCCCCGGCGGCATCGCCCATGGACGGACGACGTTAGCGGCGGTGCCGGACGCCGGAGTTCCGCCCGGCGACCGCGCCATCGGGCGCGGCCGGTACCGGATCAGCGCCCGCCGCGCCGCGCCCCCTGGGCGCCGGGATCGGCGGGTCGGGCGGGTCGACCGTTGCCGGCACCGGCGGGCGGCGCCGACC
>JAEXGP010000216.1 GCA_023450775.1 Actinomycetes bacterium
CATGTCGGCCGCGGCCGACGGCGCGCTCGGCGCGTCGGACGGCGGCGGCGACCTGTCCGAGGTCCTCGTGTCCGCCGCCGAGGCCGGGCTGGTGGAGCTCGAGCAGGGGCCGCTGGTGGACGCCCGCCTGTCCGAGCGCGGCACGGTCGACGCGGCCGGCGCCGGGTTCCTGCTCGTGCTCGACTCGCTCGCCGCGGTCGTCGCCGGCGATCCGCTGCCCGAACCGCCGCGGTCCGAGCCCGACACCCCGGTCGTCAGCGCAACCGGCCAGCGGTTCGTCGTGCGGTGCCGGGTCACGCCCCCGAAGGCGGACATCGAGGCGGCGGCCGACCTGGAGGTCGTGGTGCACGAGCTGTCGGACCGCCTCACCTTCGAGGTCGCGGGCGGTCGGTGGACCGTCGACGCGGTGACCGCCTTCCCGGGTGCGGTGGTGGAGGCGCTGGCCGCGGCGGGCTCGCTCGGCGAGCTCCACATCGGGCTCGCGCCGTCGGCCTGAACCGGCCCGGCCACCGGCGTCGGTGGCGCGTGCTGGACTGAGAGCGTGAGCGACCGTCCGCCGATCACCCTCGTCGACCTGTCCTCCATGGGCGTGGAGATGCTGACAGGCGTCGGTCCGCGCAAGCTCGAGGGCCTCCGCACGCTCGGGATCGAGTCCCTGCTCGACCTGCTCACCTACTACCCGCGGCGCTACGTCGACCGGACGCGGGAGGCGCGCATCCAGGACCTCGCCGAGGGCGAGGAGGCGCTCGTGCTGGGCCGGGTGGGTCCGGTCTCGGCCCGACGCATCCGCGGCGGTCGCGTGATCGTCGTCGCCGAGGTCCGGGACGGCAGCGGGTCGCTCCGCTGCACGTTCTTCAACCAGCCCTGGCGCGAGAAGCAGCTGAGCGGTCGTTCGACGGCGGGGGTCTCGCCCGGCGACGCCGGGCTCGAGGTGGCCGTGTTCGGCCGCATCGAGGTGTTCCGCGGCCAGCGGCAGATGACCAACCCGATCGTCGACATCATCGGCGACCCCAAGGGCGGCCGCACCGGACGGATCGTGCCGATCTACCCGCAGTCCGAGAAGGCCCGGCTGAGCACCTGGGAGCTGGGGGAGTGGTCCTCGCAGGTGCTGCGCCGCAGCCGCGAGCGGGGCATCGACGACCCGGTGCCCGAGGAGATCCTCGACCGCCACGACCTGATCGGCCGTCAGGACGCGTTCACCGGCGTCCACGCCCCGTCGTCGATGGCCGAGGAGGTCGTGGCCCGCCGTCGCCTGGTCTTCGACGAGCTGTTCCGGCTGCAGCTCGCGCTCGTCCGCCGCAAGCGCGAGATCGAGGCGGCGTCGCTGGGCATCCGCCACGTGGTCGACGACGGCGACGAGCGCGCCGTGGCGCCGGGCCTGGTCGCCCGCTACCTGGGCGGGTTGCCGTACGACCTGACCGGGGCCCAGGCCCGCGCCATCGCCGAGATCCGCCACGACCTGGCCGGCCCGGTCCCCATGCACCGGCTGCTCCAGGGCGACGTCGGCTCCGGCAAGACGGTGGTGGCCATGGCCGCGCTGCTCTCCGCGGTGCAGGGTGGGCACCAGGGCGCGCTCATGGCGCCCACGGAGGTGCTGGCCGAGCAGCACGCCGTGGGGGTCCGCGGCCAGCTGCAGGACGTCACGCTGACCGACGGGGGCGACACGCTGCTGGGCGAGCGACCGCTGGGCATCGCCCTGCTCACCAACCGCACGCCGGCGGCCGAGCGCCGCCGCATCCTGGCCGGCCTCGTCGACGGGACCGTCGACATCGTGGTCGGCACCCACGCCCTCATCCAGGACGCCGTCGAGTTCCGCTCGCTCGGCGTGGTGGTGATCGACGAGCAGCACCGCTTCGGCGTGGAGCAGCGTGCAGCGCTGCGCGACGCCAACGCGGACGGGACCGTCCCCGACGTGCTCGTCATGACCGCCACACCGATCCCGCGCACGGCCGCCATGACCGTGTACGGCGACCTGGACACCACGGTGCTCGACGAGCTCCCGCCCGGCCGCATCCCGATCACCACGTCGTGGGCCCACAGCGACGAGCAGGAGGCCGAGGCCTGGCAGCTCGTCCGCGACCAGGTCGTCGAGGGGAAGCGCGCGTACGTGGTGTGCCCGCTCATCGAGGACTCGCCCAAGCTCGAGGCGTCGTCCGCGGAGGAGACCTACGAGCGGCTCGCCGCGGGTGAGCTCCACGGGCTCCGGCTCGGGCTGCTGCACGGGCGCATGAAGGCGCCCGAGAAGGCCGAGGTCATGGAGGCGTTCCGCACCGGCGCGCTGGACGTGCTCGTGGCGACGACCGTGATCGAGGTCGGTGTCGACGTGCCCGAGGCCACGGTCATGGTCGTGCTCGACGCGGACCGCTTCGGCATCGCGCAGCTGCACCAGCTCCGCGGTCGAGTCGGGCGGAGCGACGCCCCCAGCTGGTGCGTGCTCGTGGCCCACGGCGTCATGACGCCCGACGGCCAGGAGCGGCTGGAGGCCATGGTCCGCAGCACCGACGGGTTCGAGCTGGCCGAGGTCGACCTGGAGCTCCGGGGCGAGGGTGCCGTGCTGGGCGAGCGGCAGCGCGGGCGCAGCGACCTCAAGCTGGCGTCGCTGCGCCACGACCGGCAGTGGGTGGAGATCGCCCGGGAGGAGGCGCTCGCCCTGGTGGGCGACGGCTCGGGTCTGGACGACCACCCTCGGCTGGTCGAGGAGCTCGACGTCCTCCTGGCCCCCGAGGAGGAGGACTTCCTCCTCAAGTCCTGAGCGCACGGGTCACGATGGCGCGGCTCGCGCCGGATTCGGGACCTCCGACCCTGTGTCGGGCGGACGGCGCCGACCATGATCGGGGACGTGAACCCCCGACGCGTGCTGACCCCCCTCCTGCTCGTCGTCGCCACCGTCGCCACGCTCGCGGTCCTGGCCGGCGCGTGCGGCGGGGACGAGCCGGCCACCGGATCCGGCGCCGGCGAGTCCGGCTCCACGACCGAGTCCACCGCCGCCGATCACGCCGACGGTGCCCACTCGGGCATGGAGCCCGAGCTGACGTCCGTGGCCGAGCTGTCGGCGCTCGGTCCGGGTCCCGCCGTCGGCGACACGTTCCACGGCCACATCGGCCTGAACGTGTGCGGCCGCTTCCTGGCGCCGCCGGCCGCGTCGACCCCCGACGACGGATCGGCGACCTCGGGCGTGACCACCGACGGCCAGGGCACGTTCACGGTGACGCCCTCGACCGAGGCGGTCGCCGGCCACCACGCCACGATCGGGACCCTCGCGGCGCAGGCCGGCATCGAGCTCGGCACCGGCAGCGTGACCTTCCCGGCCTCCACCGACCCCGCCCAGATCGACGTCGGCGGGACGAGCGTGGCGGTGGCCGGGCGGACGTTCGGCCCCGACTTCACCTGCGGCGGCACGCCGACCGAGGTGCAGCTGTGGGTGTACACCGCCGACGCGGTGGAGAGCGGCGACCCGGTCCGCAACGTGGTGGAGGACCCGGCCGACGCGCCGATCGTCGAGGACGGCATGGCGTTCGTCATCGCCGTCACCCCCGAGTCGTCGCTGCCGACGCTGCCGCCCTCGGCCATCCTCTCCTGACGGGCGGGGCTGCTCTCCTGACGGGCGGGCCGGTTCCGCCACGTGCGTCCGGGCGGGCGAGACTGTCCGGCGTGAGAGTCGTCGCCGGTGCCGCCCGGGGTCGCCGCCTGGTCACCCCGCCGGGCCGCGACGTGCGTCCGACGCTGGACCGCGTCCGCGAGTCGGTGTTCAACGCGCTCGGCTCGCTCGACGCCGTCCGTGGCGCCACGGTCGTGGACCTGTTCGCCGGCTCGGGAGCACTCGGCATCGAGGCGCTCAGCCGCGGCGCCGCTCACGCCACGTTCGTCGACTCGTCGCCGCGGTCGATCGAGGCCGTCCGCGCCAACCTCGACACCACGGGTCTGGCCGCG
Organism: Actinomycetes bacterium; assembly: GCA_023450775.1. GTDB lineage: Bacteria > Actinomycetota > Acidimicrobiia > Acidimicrobiales > Microtrichaceae > Dermatobacter. Next base: position 3,931 of record JAEXGP010000216.1, read on the forward strand.
GCAGCGACCGTGGTCCGTCGCGACGCGTTCGACGTCCTCGCCGCCGGCGCGGGCGCCTTCGGTCGGTCCGTCGACCTCGTGCTCGCCGATCCGCCCTACGAGTTCGACCGCTGGGCCGAGCTGCTGGCCGCCCTCGGTCCGACGCTGGCGGCCGACGCCGTGGTGGTCGTCGAGTCGGACCGCGAGCTCTCCGACGAGGTCGGGGACGCACTGGCGGAGCTGGGAGGGGGCATCCTGAGGGAGCGTCGGTACGGCGGTACGGTGGTGGCGATGTTGTCGTTCCAGGGGCTCCCGCCCTCCCGGCCCCAGCACGCCGGTCCCGTCGATCCCGGAGCAGCACCGTGACCACCGTCCTGTACCCGGGCTCGTTCGACCCGATCCACAACGGACACGTCGAGATCGTCGAGACCGCGGCGCGCCTGTTCGACCGGGTGGTGGTCGCCGCCATGCGCAACCCGCAGAAGGGCGAGCCGCTCTTCTCGCTCGAGGAGCGCCAGGAGCTGATCGAGGAGTCGCTCGCCCACCTCGACAACGTGGAGGTCACCATGTTCTCCTCGCTCGTGGTCGACCTGGCCCAGGAGGTGGGGGCGCACTTCATCGTCAAGGGCCTGCGTGCCGTGTCGGACTTCGAGTCCGAGCTGCAGATGGCCCAGATGAACCGCTCGATCAGCGGGGTGGACACCCTGTTCATCCCGTCGGCATCCAAGAACTCGTTCCTGGCGTCCAAGCTCATCCGCGAGGTCGCCCGCTTCGGGGGGGACGTGGAGACGATGGTGCCGGGGCCGGTGTTCGACCGGCTGAAGGTCCGCTTCGGAGGTACCCGATGAGCACTCCGGCCGACGATCCGCGCCGCCCCGCCCCGCAGGGGGAGCGGACGGGCTCCGGCGAGCCGCGCCGCCAGCAGGCGACGCCGCGACGCAGCGCCGGCGGCGACCAGTACCGGATGCCCGAGGCCCAGGAGATCCTGGAGCGGGTGATCGCGATCATCGACGCGGCGCCCGGCATGCCGATGTCGGCCTCGGTGAGGGTGAACCGCGAGGAGCTGCTGGAGCTCCTCGACGAGGCCGTGTCGCGCCTGCCCGACGAGCTGCGCTCCGCCCGCTGGCTGCTCAAGGAGCGGGAGGACTTCCTGGCCCGCACGCGGCGGGAGGGCGAGGACCTCATCGAGGACGCCCGCAGCCGGGTGGCGCAGATGGTGCAGCGGACCGAGGTGGTCAAGGCCGCCGAGCTCCGGGCGCGCCAGATCGTCGAGGACGCCGAGGCCTCGTCGCGGCGCATGCGGCGCGAGACCGAGGACTACTGCGACCAGAAGCTGGCCAGCTTCGAAAACGTGCTCGCCCGGGTCGCCAAGTCCGTGGCCGCCGGTCGGGACAAGCTCGCAGCGCCCCGCATCGAGGAGGCGGAGCTCGCGGACCTGGACGACCCGCCGACCGGCTCGAACCCGGCCGTCTTCGACCAGGAGTCCTGATGACCGCCACGGTCGCCGGTCTGCGGATCGGCGTGGCGGAGCTGCGGCGTCATCCCGGCGACCGCATGGAGGTCGATCGCGACGTCGACCTGGACGGCATCGCGGTCAGCACCGCGGAGGTCCCGCCCGGCACGCCGGGCCACCTGGACGTGGTGCTGGAGTCGCTCTCGGACGGCATCACGGTGACGGGCACGCTCCGCGTCCCCTGGCACGGACCGTGCCGCCGCTGCCTCGAGGACACGAGCGGCACCACCGAGGTGGAGGTGCGCGAGGTCTTCTCGGACTCGCCGGTCGACGAGGACCTGCTGCCGCTCGACGGCGACGTCGTCGACCTCGGCCCGGTCGTGCACGACGCGGCCGTGCTGGCGCTGCCGCTCGCGCCGCTGTGCCGGGAGGACTGCGCCGGACCCGACCCCGAGCACTTCCCGGTCGCGACCGAGGGGAGCACGCCCCCGCCGGTCGATCCGCGGTGGTCGGCCCTCGACGAGCTGCGCTTCGACCCGGGACCGGACGATCAGCTAGAGTGATCCGTCGCCCGCCGGACGGGCGCGGGACCGCACGGTCCCCGGGACCTGAGCGGGACCCCTGACCGGCCGCCACGAGTTCCGGATCACCGACACCGACGCGCGAAGAGACCAACGATGGCAGTTCCCAAGAAGAAGACCTCCAAGGCGAAGAGCCGCAGCCGCCGGGCCTCCAACTGGACGCTCAAGGCGCCGTCGCGCAGCGTCTGCCCCCGTTGCAACGCGGTCAAGCAGCCCCACGTCGTGTGCGGGAACTGCGGTTGGTACGGCGGCCGCCAGGCCATCGACGTCGACTGAACGACGTTCAGCAACCGGTCGGCGCGGCGGCCAGGATCGCCGCCGTCACCCGTCGGGAGCAGTTACAGTGACCGGCCACACGACCCCGGACCGGTGCCGGCGGTCGATCGACGACCCGGATGAGCCCGGGTCCGAACGAGGAGAGCAGTAGCGACCGTGCCTGCGGAGACGCACGTCCAACAGGGCCCCATCGAGCGGCCGGAGGTCCTGCAGCTGGTGAAGGACCGCCTGGCCGACATCCTCGAGATCGACCCCTCGTCGATCGACGAGGGCGACTCCTTCGCCGAGGACCTGCACGCGGACTCGCTCGCGCTGATCGAGCTCGTCGAGGCGCTGGAGGACGAGCTGGGCGAGCGCAGCGTCGGTTTCCGCATCGAGGACGAGGACCTCGAGGACCTGAAGACCGTGCGCGATGCCGTCGACTACGTCCTCGCCCGGCTCTGAGTCGGCCACGAGCGCTGCTCCGGGCACGGATACCGAATCGGGCATCGACGTCGCCGTCCACGAATCACCTCGTGACGCGCTCTGCCGTCGGATCGACTACCGGTTCGACGACGAGGACCTGCTCGACCTCGCCCTGCGCCACCGGTCGTGGTGCGCCGAGAACGGCGCGGTCGAGTCCAACGAGCGCCTCGAGTTCCTGGGCGACGCCGTCCTCGGCGTCGTCGTGACGGACCACCTCTACCGCAGCTCGCCGCGCTCCAGCGAGGGCGTCCTGGCTCGCCGCCGCTCCGAGCTGGTCTCTGCGAACGCGCTCGCCGGCGTGGCCCGCAGCGTGGGCCTGGGCGACGTCCTGCTCCTGGGCAAGGGCGAGGAGGCCACCGGCGGCCGGTCCAAGACGTCGATCCTGGCCGACGCCATGGAGGGCGTGATCGGCGCTGTGTACCTGGACGGCGGCATCGAGGCGGCCCGGACCGTGGTGCTCGGACTGCTCGACGAGCGGATCGACGGCGTGGTGTCGGGCGACGTGGCGAGCGACCACAAGTCGCGGCTGCAGGAGGTGGCGGCGCACCGCTTCGGCGAGCTGCCGCGGTACGAGTTGACCGAGGAGGGCCCCGAGCACGAGAAGGTGTTCCGGGCCGTGGTCCGACTGGGGGGCGAGCAGTGGGGCAGCGGCGAGGGCCGCACCAAGAAGGAGGCCGAGCAGGCAGCTGCCCGCGAGGCCACCGAGCACCTGTCGGGTGACGGCGGCGCGCCGTCGGCTCCCGGCGGTCGAGACCCAGATCCTGGGGAGGGGAGATCCGATGCCTGAGCTGCCGGAGCTGGAGCTGCTGCGCCGAGACCTCGAACGGGAGGTCGACGACAAGAAGATCAAGGCCGTCGAGGTTCCCGGGACGGGCATGCTCAAGACGCCGGCCAAGAAGGCGTTCACCACCGCCCTGACCGGGGCCAAGATCACGAGCGTCGACCGCAAGGGCACCCTCCTGGTGCTCGGCGTGGAGGACACCCACCTCCTGGTGCTGTCGCTCGGCGACAAGGGCCGGCTCCTCAAGGTCCAGGCCAAGGACCCGACCGACACCGGCACGGGGCTGGTGATCACGTTCACCCAGGGCGGTCAGCTGCGGCTCGTCGATCCCAAGAAGGGCTCCACGATCGAGCTGCTGGCGGTCGACGGGTTGGACGAGGCGCATCCAGAGCTCGCCACGCTCGGGCTCGACGCCGTCGACGAGCCGATCTCGTGGACCACGTTCGGCGAGCAGCTGCTGCGCCGCGACGGCAAGCTCAAGTCGGTCCTCATGGACCCCACGTTCCTGGTCGGGATCGGGCCGATGTACTCCGACGAGGTGCTGTTCCACGCCGGGCTGCGCTACGACCGCCAGACCACGAGCCTCTCGGCCCAGGAGATCCGCCGTCTGTACCGCGCCGTGGTGGAAACGGTGCACGAGGCCGTCAAGTACGGTGGCACCACGCTGGGCGAGGACGGCTGGGTGCAGCTCTCGGGCAAGCCGGGGGAGTACGGCGAGTACCTGACCGTCTACAAGCGGGACGGTGAGATGAGCCCCCGGGCGCGGGGTCCGATCGTCAAGGCCCGCTTCGGCAGCGGCTACACGTACTACTGCGAGCAGACCCAGGTCTGAGCCGGGAGAGCTGTGTTCCTCAAGACACTGCAGATCAAGGGGTTCAAGTCGTTCGCCGAGGCGGCGACGCTGTCGCTGGAACCCGGCGTGACCGTGGTGGTCGGACCGAACGGGTCCGGGAAGTCCAACGTGGTCGACGCCATCGGGTGGGTGCTCGGGGCGCAGGCGCCGTCCGCCGTGCGCTCCCAGAAGATGGACGACGTCATCTTCGCCGGGACGTCCAAGCTGCCGCAGCTGGGCCGCGCCGAGGTCTCGCTCACGATCGACAACTCCGAGGGGCTGCTGCCGATCGAGTTCACCGAGGTGACGATCACGCGGCTGCTGTTCCGCTCCGGTGACAGCGAGTACGCGATCAACGGCGTGCCGTGCCGGCTCCTCGACATCCAGGAGCTGCTGTCCGACAGCGGCGTGGGCCGCCAGCAGCACGTCATCATCTCCCAGGGCAACATCGACGGCGTCCTGAACGCCCGGCCCGAGGAGCGGCGCCTCATCATCGAGGAGGCCGCCGGCGTCCTGAAGTACCGGCGTCGCAAGGAGCGTGCCGAGCGGCGCCTGCAGGCGACCGAGGCCAACCTCACCCGCATCAACGACCTGCTGCGCGAGGTGCGCCGCCAGCTGCGACCGCTCGAGCGCCAGGCCGACGCGGCACGCCGTCACGGCGACCTCGTGGCCGAGCTCGGAGCGCTGCGGATCCACCTGGCCGGCCGGGAGCTCCTGCGCCTGCGCAACCAGCTCGAGGAGTCGTCGCGCACCCAGGCCCAGCTCCGGGGAGAGGACCAGCGGCTGCGTGCGGTGCTGTCGGACCTCGACGCCCGGATCCTGGCGGCCGAGGCGCAGCTGTCGGCGCTGGGCGGTCGGGACCTGGGCGACGTGCTCGTCCGGTACGAGAAGCTGGCCGAGAAGGGCCGGGGCCAGCTGGCGTTGCTGGCCGAACGCCGGCGGAACCTGGACCGTGAGCTGGGTGCGTCGGTCGACGCCGCGGTGATCGCGTCGCTCGAGGCCGAGCACCACGAGCTGTCGGCCGAGGCCGGACAGATCGAGCACGACGGCGTGGCGGTCACCGACGAGCTGGCCGCCCTGGACGAGCTCGAGGCCGACCTGGCCGCCCGCCGTGAGGCGTTCGCCGAGGAGTGGGGCGAGGGCGTCCCGGCGCCGTCCGGCGAGGCGTCGGCCGTCAGGGGCGAGCTGGCGGCGCTGCGCTCCGCGATCGAGCGGACCGCGGCCGACCGTGAGCGGCTGGCGGTGCGCCAGAGCTCGCTCGGCGAGCGGGTGGAGCGGCTCCGGGCCG
>JAEXGP010000015.1 GCA_023450775.1 Actinomycetes bacterium
TGTCGGCCTCGGTGCAGAAGAGCACCTGCTCGTCGCGCACGCCGCACCACACGACGGACACCTGTGGCGTGCCGTCGGAGTTGAGGGTGACGACGTGCGCCAGGGCGTTGGAGCCCAGGAGCGCAGCGGCCGGAGCCGGGATCGAGTGGAGCACCGTCATCGTCCCCCCTTCGTCAGTGCCCACAGCATGGCACCGGGGGCCCGTCGCGCGTCCTGGATCATGCTCGCAGCGCGATCCCACGTGGGACACGGACCCCGAAAAGCACCCGACGCCCCCGAAGGGGCGCCGGGCAGGCGACCCGGGCGGCGGGAGCCCAGTGGTCGCCGATACCAGGTGGCGGGAACCTGGCGCGGGTCAGTTCAGCACACCCGATTGGGGCTGTCCACGACTTCGCGTGACCGATTCCACACGATGAGAGCGCGTCACGCGAGCTCGGTCGCGACCTCGCCGCGAGCGTCCTTCCGCCCGACGCGGAGGCGCGCTCGGCGTGTCCCGAGCTCAGCCCCGCGCCCGCTCCCTTCACGGTTTCGTTCCCACGCCGGCACGTGAACGGGTGCGGAAGCGGGAACAGAGCGTCGGGGGTCAGCTGGCTCCGGCGACGAACGCGGACGGGCAGAAGTCGTTGAGGACGCAGTCGCCGCAGCGGGGCGTGCGGGCCACGCAGACCCTCCGCCCGTGGAGGATCAGTCGCATGCTGAACGGGCCGCGGTCACGGGCCGGGACCATCGGGTTCAGCACCATCTCCACCTTCACGGCGTCCTTCGCCTCGGTGTCGGACAGCTCGTCGGTCAGCCCCAGTCGCCGGCTCAGGCGCAGGACGTGGGTGTCCACGACCAGGCCGGGAAGGTCCATCGCCACGGCGCGGATCAGGTTGGCGGTCTTGCGCCCGACGCCGGGGATCGAGACCAGGTCCTGCATCCGACTCGGCACCTCGCCGTCGAACCGCTCGACGAGCGCGCTCGACATGCCGATCAGGCTGCGGGCCTTGTTCCGGTAGAACCCGGTGGAGTGGATGATCTCCTCGAGCTCGGTCGGCTCCGCCTCGGCCAGCTCGAACGGCGTCGGGTACCGGGCGAACAGCGTCGGCGTGACCAGGTTGACCCGGGCGTCGGTGCTCTGGGCCGACAGGATGGTGGCGGCCAGCAGCTCGTACGCGTTCGTGTGGTCGAGCTCGCACAGGTCGGTCGGGTACTCCAGCGCCAGCCGCTCGTTGGCCAGACGGGCGCGACCCTTGGGTGTGCGGGGCCGGGCCATCGGCGCAGGGTAGCTTCCGGGCCATGGCCCCGGACGCGCCGCTCCCCGCCCCCGTGGGGCCCGAGTGGGTGTCGCCCGTGACCCCGGCGATCGACGCGGCCATGCGGGCCGACGGTCGGCGCCTCGACCGCCTGCTGCACCAGATGCGCTGCGAGCTCCCGCTGGCCGGACCGGTGCTCGACGCCACCACCCCGATCGACGTCCGGCCGTTCGGCCCGGGGGACGAGGACGGCTGGCTCGCCGTGAACAACCGTGCGTTCAGCTGGCACCCCGACCAGGGCGGCTGGGACCGTGCCCGGCTCGCCGCTCGCCTCGCCGAGCCCTGGGTCCGCACGGACGGGTTCCTGCTGCACGAGGGCGCCGGCGGCATCGACGGGTTCTGCTGGACGCGCGAGCACCCGGCGTCGGGCGACGACCCCGCCATGGGCGAGATCTTCGTGATCGCCGCCGACCCGTCGACGGTCGGCACGGGGCTGGGCCGTTCCCTGACCGTCGCCGGGTTGTCGCACCTGGCCGGACGGGGCCTCGGCGTGGGGATGCTCTACGTCGAGGCGACCAACACGCCGGCGCTCCGGCTCTACGAGCGGCTGGGGTTCGTCGTCCACCACTCCGACGCGGCGTACGCCCGCTGATGGCCGCCGACGCGACCGCTGCGACGCGCTACGACGTCGGCCGGGAGGAGCTGGACCGCCTGCTGGAGGGCGAGCCGTCCTACCGCGTGGAGCAGGTGTGGGACGGCCTGTACCGCCACGGCAAGGAGCCGTCCGAGCTGAGCAACGTGCCGAAGGCGCTGCGAGCCCGCCTGGAGTCGGAGCTGCCCACGGCGCTCACCGAGGTCACCCGCGTGACAGCGGACGACGGCGCCACCGTGAAGTTCCTCTGGGAGCTCGACGGCGGGTCGCGCATCGAAACCGTGCTCATGCACTACGACGACCGCACCACGGTGTGCGTGTCCACCCAGGCCGGGTGTGCGATGGCCTGCGGGTTCTGCGCCACCGGGCAGGCAGGCTTCGAGCGCCAGCTCGGCGTGGGCGAGATCGTCGAGCAGGTCGTGATGGCCCGACGTCAGTCCGGCGGCCGCCGGATCTCGAACGTGGTGTTCATGGGCATGGGCGAGCCGCTCGCCAACTACGACCGCACGTGGTCCGCCGTCCACCGTCTGCACGACGACATCGGCATCGGCGCACGCCACCTCACGCTGTCGACGGTCGGCCTGGTCCCCGGCATCCGGCGGCTGGCCGTGGCCGACCTGCCGGTGAACCTGGCCGTGTCGCTGCACGCCGCGGACGACGAGCTGCGCGACGAGCTCGTGCCGATCAACCGGCGCTACCCGCTGGAGCAGCTCCTGGAGGCGTGTCGCGACTACGTCGACCGCACCCGGCGCCGGCTCAGCTTCGAGTGGGCGATGATCTCGGGCGTCAACGACCGGTTCGAGGACTCGGCACGGCTGGCCGGCATCGCGAACGACCTCCGGGCCCACGTGAACCTGATCCCGCTCAACTCCACCCCCGGGTACGCGGTGCGGGGGTCGTCACGGAACCGGGTCCACGCGTTCGCCGAGGACCTGCGACGGCGCGGCGTCAACGTGACCCTGCGCGACACCCGCGGCTCGGACATCGACGCCGCGTGCGGTCAGCTCCGCGCCGGTCACGAGGCGCACCCGGTCGCGCCGCCCCGCCGGCGCGCCTGACGCCACCAGTCCTGACGCCACCGGGATCTGTGGGTCCCAGCGGACGATCCTTGTCCGGGCGCGACCCCTATATCCGGACGAGGACGGTGTGGTGGGCGTCCGCGCGGATGGCGTCCACCAGGTGCTCGTCCGGTTCCACGACCGCACCCGGCCACACGACCGACCGCTCGAGGGTGCCGCGGACGACCGCGCCCTGACCGATCACCGGGCGGCCGTCGCTCAGCCACAAGTTGGCCCGCAGGTACTGCTCGGGCGTGCCGCAGTCGATGACCGTGCCGGTGGTCGTCACCACGTCGAGCGCCCCTCGCTCCAGCTGCGGGCGCCACAGCACCTCCCACAGCCCCGACGGCTCGCGCCGGAGCTCGCGGACGAGCTCCCACGGCGCGATCGACGCGACGATCCCGCTGCGAGGACCGAACGGCGCGTCGGGGGGACCGCCCGGCGGCGGCGTGGCCAGCACGCGCACGCGGCGACCGTCCCAGCCGGCGACGAAGGCACGCAGGTCCTCGGCGTGGACGGTGTCGGCGTTCACCACGAGTGCGCTGCGGCCGTCGAAGAAGTCGACCATGCCGGCCAGCGCTCCGGCGGTCCCGAGCGCCACGGGCTGCTCCTCCACCACGTGCACGTCGTCGCGCTCGGCGAGGTGCTCGACCATGGCGTCGCGCCCGTGGTGGACGTTCACCGCGACCGGCGTGCCGGTCACCGCGCCCACCTGGGCGACGGCCCGATCGACCAGCGTGGTCGCACCCATCGGGCACAGCGGCTTGGGCCGCAGATCGGTCAGCGGACGCAGGCGTCGCCCCTCGCCGGCGCTCAGCACCACGCCCGCCAGCACCACCCCTCGCGCCCGCTCCGCCAGACTGTCAGCCATGCCGGCCCTCTCCGAACGACGTTGGTACAACCCTCGACTGCCCCAGACCCTGGTGATCAGCCAGTTCCTGCTCTACTTCGACGCCTTCTGGATCCTGCTCGGCATGCTCATGTACGGCGTCGGCGGCGGCCTGGGCGGCGTGCTCGCCATCGCGGCGCTCGCCGCGTACGTGTACGGCGCGTACGGCATCGCGAACGAGCTCAAGACCGGCTACAAGGTCGCGGTCGTCGCCTCGTTCCTGCCGCTGGCCCGCCGCATCCTGCTCGTGGTCTTCAACTCCACCTGGGTGGAGTTCAACTACGGCTCGACGATCTCGTTCGTGCTGATCGGCGGCAACATCATCAACGCGATCTTCGAGTACGCCCTGATCGCCCTGCTGCTGCACCAGCAGTCGCGCGAGCACCAGCGCATCTGGTTCAGCTGACCCCGTCCGGCCAGCGGCCTCACGGGCTGGCCCGCCGGCGGGCTGCGCTGACAAGATGCCCGCATGGCCACGACCGTCAACGGCATCGCAGGACTCAAGGAGCTGGTGGGCACCCACCTGGGCTACTCCGACTGGCTGGAGATCACCCAGGAGCGGGTCAACACGTTCGCCGACGCCACCGGTGACCACCAGTGGATCCACGTCGACGTGGAGCGTGCGAAGGCCGAGTCGCCCTTCGGCGGCCCCATCGCCCACGGCTACCTGACCCTCTCGCTCGGGCCGGTGCTGTTCCCGCAGATCCTGCGCGTCGACGGCATCAAGATGGGCGTCAACTACGGCTGCGGCAAGGTCCGGTTCCCGTCGCCCGTGCCGGTGGGCTCGAACCTGCGCCTGGGCGCCACGCTCGACGCGGTCGAGGACATCGGGGGCGGCTGGTCGCAGATCTCGATGACCTTCACCTTCGAGGTCGAGGGCGCGTCCAAGCCCGCGTGCGTGTCGGAGATCATCTTCCGCTACGCCGAGTGAGCCCGGGCCGGCGCCGGCTGCCTGCTCCACCGCGCCGGCTGCCTGCTCCATCGCGCCGGCTGCCTGCTCCATCGCGCCGTGACTGACCGCGATCAGGCCCGGAACTCCGGTACGACCTGCGTGCCCAACAGGCGCAGCGTCGTGTCGTCGGGGTAGTCCGAGCACCACGGCACGAGGCCGCCGCAGCCCAGCGCGCGGTACTCCGCGATCCGCTCGCACACCTGCTCGGGCGTCCCGACCAGGTTGCCGGCGCGCCACGAGTCGAACGGCTCACCCCAGAAGCTGCGACTGCCGCCGTCGACGATCTCCTGCTCGGTCTCCCGGATGTGCACCTCGGGCGACCACGTCATCGTGATCTCGTCGGGGTCGCGGCCGACTGCCGCGCAGTGGGCCCGCAGCACGTCGCGCTTGTGCGCCCACTCCTCGGGCGACCCACCGAAGTTGGACCGGTCGGCGTGGCGCGCCACCACGCGCAGCGTGAGCTGCTCGCCGCCGCCACCGATCCAGATCGGGGGACGCGGGTCCTGCACCGGCTTCGGGTCGCACTGCGCGCCGCTCACCTCGAAGAACCGGCCCTCGTACGTGGCGTCGGGCTCGGACCACATGAGCTTCACGATCTCGACGGTCTCCCGGAGCATCCGGATGCGGTCCGCCGCCGGCGGGAAGTCGTAGCCGTACGACCGGAACTCCTGGTCGTACCAGCCGGCGCCGATGCCGAAGTCCAGGCGACCACCCGAGATCACGTCCACGGTGGAGGTGATCTTGGCCACGAGTGCCGGGTTCCGGTACGCCGCGCAGCTCACCATCTGCCCCAGGCGGATGTGCGACGTGGACGCCGCGAGCGCGGCGACCGTCGTCCAGCACTCGAAGACGGCCTCGTGCGCGGGGACCGGCACGTTGTGCACGTGGTCGTAGACCCAGATCGAGTCGAACCCCAGCTCTTCGGCGAGCTTCGCCGTCCGCACGGTGACCGCCCACTTCTCCTGGGGGTCGTCGATGCCGGCGAGCTCCATCTTCCAGCCCTGAGGGGCGAACACTCCGAAGATCATCCTGAGGAGACTATGACCGACCGGCCCCGGGCGGGTCGGGTGCCCGCGATCGCCCTCGTACAGTGAGCCGGTGCCGTCGACCGACCCCCGCCACGGCCGACCGTCGGGCAGTCTCCTGCGTCGACTGGCGGCGCTCGGACTCGCCGCTGCGGTCCTGGCCGCGGGCTGCGCGTCGGGGACCGACCAGGCGCTCCCCCGCATGTCGTCGGGCGAGCGTCCCGCGACCACCGGTCCGAGCGCGCCTCCGACCACCGCCGACGGGCGTGAGCCCGGCCTGCCGGACGGCTGGCAGCCGGCCCCGCTGCAGTGGGG
>JAEXGP010000101.1 GCA_023450775.1 Actinomycetes bacterium
CGTTCCGGGCGATCCGGCCGAGCCTGCAGCGCCGGCTGCGCCAGCTCCGCCGCCGCCACCACCGCCGGCCTTGTTGGCGCCGCTGCTGGACGTGCCGGCCGCACCGGCTGCACCGGCAGCGCCGCCACCGCCGACACCCGCGCCGCCAGGCTGACCGGGGTTCGCGCCCTGAGTACTGCCCTTGCCGCCAGGACCACCGATCGCGGGCTGGACGAACTGGTTGGCCGGAGTCGCCACGAACGTGCCGTTGGTCGGCGTGGTCCACTCCAGACGGACACACTCGTCGCCAGAGTTGTTGTACGCCTCGAAGACGAACGGCACCGGCACGCCGGCGGTCAGGTTGACCGAGGCCGTGCGGACGTTCGAATCGCAGCTGCCGCCGCCAGCCCAGAACTCATTGACGGTGGTCCCGTTGATCGTCAGGCGGTGACCGTCGTCAGCACGAGTGCGGAACTGGTAGGTGCCCGTCGACGGGGGAACCAGGTAGCCCGAGTAGCGCCGGCTGCGACCGCCCGAGGCCGACGTGTCGTTGATCGTCGACGTCCCTGTCAGGAACGAACGCGCACCGTTGTTGAACTCGGCGAACGGACCGCCCGGCGGGTTGCCGCTCGGGTCGCTGACGTAGGTGTCCACGACGATGCCCTGGGTGCTCGTCGGTCCACCGAACCACGGACTGCCGCTGTTGCCGCTGTTGCCGCCGTTCTGGTTACCCACCGTTCCGTTGTGGCACGGCGCGGTCTGGTTGTTCGAGTTCTGACTGCAGCTGCCGTTCATCGGCGTGCCGCCCATCGTGCTGGCGTACGCAGCCGTCCCTGGCGTCCCTGGCGTGCCGTTGAGGCCTGCCATGCCGTTCTCGACGTTGACCGTCGTGCGGTCCAGGTTCACGGTCCCAGCGTTGGCCTGGATGCCGTAGGCGCTGGCGCCGTTGTCGTTGTACCAGGTGGCCGTCCATCCGGTGGCTGCCCACAGCGGCGACGCCGGGTTGAGCGAGGTGAAGCCGGCGTAGGCGCCGCCACCGTTCTCGTACATCTCGAACTCGATCAGGTAGGTCGAGCTCGCGTCCAGGTTGATCGGGGTGGACGGCGTGCACGACGGGCCCTGGTCCTGCCACTGGCTGTACAGCAGGGTGCGCGGTCCGCCGCCGCCGGAGGTCTTGGTGATCCAGGCACGGCCACCGTCGTCGGTGCAGCCCTGCACCTGGAAGCCACTGACGGCGCCGCTCGTGGTGAACGTGCGTGAGTAGGTCACGCTGAAGTTGTCGGGGTTGATGCCGCTGCGGGGGCTGCCGCTCCCCCAGTCCGTGCCGGTCGGCAGCGTCTGGTTGCCCGAGTCCACGGCGGCGGCGGTGATCGAGCCGCCCACGCCGGACGGCCGACCCGAGTTGATCGTGAGCTGCTCGAGGCTGAGGTTCGACGACGTGGCCTGGACGCCGACGCCGGCGCCGTTCACCGTGACGACGTTCGAGCCGGGCGCCGCCCTCAGCCAGCTGGCGCCCGAGTAGCCGCCGCGGATGCGGACCTGACCGCTGGTCGTGCCGGAGCGGATGCCTCCGGGGTAGGTGCCGGCGGCGACGACCACCAGCGGGCGAGTCCCGCCGGCGGACGCGAGCGCGGCGTTCACGGTCGCCTTGGGGCCCTTGGTGCCCGTGCCGGTGCAGGTCGCGTCGGTCGTGGTCGGGCAGAGGCCGTTGTTGCTGTCGCTACCGCCCGGGGCGACGAAGACGGTGGTGGCCGGGTTGTAGTCGATGAAGAACTTGCGGAAGTACGTGGACTTGTTGCCCACGTTGTCGGTCACCGTGACGGCGGTCTCGTATGCGCCGCCGGACGCCAGCGTCGCCTTGGGGAAGTTGATGCTCCACGTGGTCCCCGCTGTGCCCGTCAGCGTGAGCGGCGTGGTGCTCCCGCAGCCACTGCTGTTGCAGTAGTTGCCGTCACTCAGACGACGGAGCGTGCCCGTCACCGTCGTGATCGACGACGCGTTGGTGGAGGCAGTGCCGGAGATGGCGTCGGGCCACACCGTCTCGCCGGGGTACGCGGTGGTGCTCGAGGAGTACACGCCCTGGTCGGCGGGGGACGTGACGTTGTTGAACACGTTCGACGCCCAGGTCGAGCTGGCCATCCGTAGGTACTTGGGCGTCGTGTAGGTGGCCCTGTTCCCGACGACGTCGTCCTCGTAATAGACGTACCGGTAGCAGCTGTAGTCCTGCAGGGCGCCCCACGCCGAGGTCCCGTTGTCGACGTACTGCGTGGCGTTGCTCACGGTGATGGTGCCCTGGCTCGTCCACGAGTCGCAGCCGGTTCCGGCGTAGCTGCCCTTCTGCCGCTCGATGATCTGAGCGCAGCCGCTCCCACCGCAGTTGGGATCGGTACCCCGGGTCAGGTTGAGCGTCACGCTCGGGAGCTCGCCGACGAAGCGGTACTCACCGTCGAGGTAGTCGATGGCGCCGCCGGTCGGCGGGGCGGTGTCGACCTTGGCCTGGGTCGGCGTGGTGTAGGTGAACGAGTTCGTCGCCTGGTCGGTGACCGTGTAGCGGTACTCGAAGCAGGCGTTGGTGCCGTCGACGTAGGCGTCGGAGTAGGTCGCGGTCGCGATCGTCGTCGAGCCGATCGCTCCCCACGCGCCGAACCCGGAGCACGCGCCGGCCGACAGGGTGCCCTGCCGGCGCTCCAGCGTGGTGGCGTTCACAAGACCGCTGCCACCCGGATCGGTCAGGCCGTTGCCGGTGTTCGGCAGCGTGATGATGTTGGTCCGGCTGGACGGCGGGCTGGTGTTGTTGAAGTTCGTCCCGCTCAGGGCGAAGGTGCCGCCGGCCGGGACCTGCGTGTCCACCCTGACCACGTTGGAGCTCGTCGCGAAGTTGCTGTTGCCCGCGTTGTCGTACACCCGGTAGCGGTACTGGTAGCAGGTGCCCGAGGCGCCGGTGTCGGACGTGGACAGCGGCGGATCGAGGGCGCCGAGCTGCGCGAACGTCTGCTGCGCCGTGCAGTTGCCGCCCGTGAACGTGTAGGTGCTGCGCTCGAGGACGTTGCCCGTGTTGGAGAGACCGCTCCCGACGTCGGAGCCCTTGACCAGGGTGATCGGGATCGGCGTGGTCTTCTGGACCCCGTTCGCGTAGGTGATCGACATGCCGGTCGGTGCCGTCGTGTCGACCTGCACGGTGTAGGTGCCCGAACTGGACAGTCCGCCCGCGACGGCGCTGACGCTGTAGTTGGCCGCGCCCGCGGTCAGGCCGGACCCGGAGGTCAGCGTGCCGCGGTAGTTGTAACAGTTGTTGCAGCCACCGGCACTGAATGTGCCCGCGGTCAGCGTGACAGGCGACCCGACGCCGATCGACGACAGGTCAGCCGTCACCGTGGGCGTGCCAGCGGTGCCCGGATCGATGCTGGCGTACACGTACGCCGGCGTGTTCGGGGCGATCCAGCCGGCGACCGCCGTCTGGAACTGCGGCGTGATCGCCGCGCTGTTCACCGACGGCGCACAGCCGGCAGCGCCACCGCCGCCCTGGCAGCCGCCACCCGAGCCGCCGGTGCCGCCGGCGACACCGGTGTAGCCCGTGGCACCGCCACGACCGGGCTGACCGGACGTGAGGGTGGACGAGTTGCTCGTGATCGTGCCGCCGACGCTGTACACGGCGTAGCTGGGACCGCCAGCACCACCGCCACCGGCACCACCGGTACCGCCACCGCCACCGCCGGCGCCACCGCCGCCGCCACCGCCGCCGCCGCTGCAACAACCGTCGCCGTCGCCGCCGCCGTTGCCGTTGTTGCCGATCGTGCCGGGCGCGCCACCGGAGCCCGCGCCACCGCCGCCACCGCCGCCGGGACCGCCGACGCCACCGTTGCCGCCGTTGCCACCCGAGCCACCGATCGCGCCGTTGCCACCCGTGCCGCCGTCGCCGCCGTTGCCGGCGGTGATCGTCGAACCCGAGATCACGACGTTGGTGTTCTGCGCGTACACGCCGAACGCGCCGCCACCGCCGACGCCACCGGTACCGAGGCCGCCACCCTGGCCGCCACCG
>JAEXGP010000132.1 GCA_023450775.1 Actinomycetes bacterium
GGTTCCGGCTCCGGTGCGGACTCCGGCTCGGGCTCGGAGCGGGGCTCGGACTCGTCCGCCGGGGCCGCCGGCGTGTCGGTTGCCGCCGGCGGGGCCTCGGACGGCACCGCCGCCTCGGGCTCGGTCACGTCGGATGCCGCCGCCTCGGGTTCGGGCGCCGGGATCACGTCGGTGGGCGCCGGCTCGGGCTCGGCGTCGAGCAGGGCCTCCACGGGTGCGGGCTCGTCTCGATCCGCGGCCGGTCGCGGACGCTTGGGGTCGTAGGCGGCCATCAGTGCTCCAGGGGTGCGGCCGCCGAACCGACGGCGGCCGACAGGTCGATGCGGGGCTGCGGCAGGTCCGACACCGCCGGTGCAGCGCGGTCGCCGTCGAGCGCCCGGGCCAGCGCCGCGAACTGGTCGCCGGCCTCGGAGGCGCCGTCGCGCCGGAGCAGGTGGATGGGCAGCGACTGCGCCGCCGCCTCGGTGACTGCGGCGCGCGTGGCGATCGGCGGATCGAGCAGCAGGTCGCCGTGCGTCTCCTGCAGCTGCTGGTACCAGTAGCCCGCGTCACGGGTGCGACCGAGGCGGTTGACGACGATGCCCGCCACCGCCGGTCGGCCGGCCTGACGCTCGGCGATCCTGCGGACGTTGCGGAGGATCTGCTCCACGCCGTCCAGGCTCCACGCCGCGGGCTCGGCGACGATCAGCACGCGGTCCGCCGCGAAGAGCGCGTTGACGGTGAGCAGGCCCAGCGACGGCGGGCAGTCGACGATCACGTCGTCGTAGCGGTCGGCGACGCCGGTCAGCGCCACCTCCAGCCGGTCCTGCGCACCGATCGGATCGGTGGCCAGCTGGTGCTCGCGCTGGGCCAGGCGGGGTGAGCTCGGCACGAGGTCGGGCGCGTGGCCCACCGCGGGGTCCCACGCGGAGCGGCGCACCGCTGCGGCAGCGGAGCCCGGTTCGTCCTTCGCCAGGACCTCGTCGGTGGTGATCGTGGCGTCGAACACGCCCAGACCGGTGGTGGCGTTCGCCTGCGGGTCCATGTCGACGACGAGCGCCCGTCGACCCCGCATCATCGACGCAGAGGCCAGGCCCAGGGCGACGGTCGTCTTGCCGACGCCACCCTTCTGATTGACCACGGCGAGGATCCCCATGGGGCAACGGTAGTCCGGCGGCGCGGCTAGACCGGCCCATCCGGCAGTGCCGGACGGCCGGGTCCCACCTCCGGCGCGGGCCGGGCCCGCCCGCCGGCGGCGCCCGCACCCTCGACGACCGCCTGGTCCTGCGCCCCCAGCTGGTGCAGGAACCCGGCGAGGACGTCCCCCATGTCGGCGGGAGCCCGGTCGCCCAGCCCGGCGGCCCGCAGCGCGGCCACCCCGCTCATGAAGGCGACCATGAGGTAGGCGACACCGCCGGAGTCCTCGTCCATGGGCGAACCGGGGACGACCGCCATGGTCCGGATGCTCTCGTCGAGCCGGTCGACGAGCTGGCAGAGCGACTCGCCGATGCGGACGCGCGCCTCTTCCTCACGGGTGCAGATCGCGAAGCCGTCGAGCATCAGCTGGTCGGTCGGCGAGGTCTCCAACGCCACGAAGGCGGCGATCGACTCCGCCACCTCCCGCGACGTCACCGCCCGCCAACGGCCCAGGCCTTCGGAGAGCAGGCGGAACATCCGGCTGTTCTCCACCGCGATCGCCTCGGCGAGCAGCTCGGCCCGGCTGTCGAAGTGGGTGTAGAGCGCGCCCGACGTGAACCCGGCCCGTCGGGCGATGTCCTGGACCCGGCTGCCCGTGTAGCCCTTCTCCCTGAACACCTCGGCGGCCGCCCGGACGAGCCGCTCGCGGGTGTCCCGGTCCGAGGAGGGGGCGGCGCGGAGGTCGACGACGGCCTCGCCTCCCAGCACCTCGTCGTCACCGACCGGTTCCGACAACGGGCCTCCCTCGCTCGCATCAATCGCCCGTGACCGAACGTACTACGGGGTCGTGGCCGCACCGCGGTACAGGTCGGGCTCCAGGTAGATGACCCGAGCCGCCGGGACCGCGTCGCGGACCCGGGTCTCGACGCGGTCGACGGCCGCGGCCAGGCCGGGGACGTCCAGGCCGCGGTCGAACTCCACCTTGGCGGCGACCAGGATCTCCTCGGGCCCGATGTGCTCGGTGCGGCAGTGGATGAGGCGGACGACGCCCTCGGTGGTGGCGATGGCGCCGGTGATCGCGTCGCGGTCGGTCGTGGAGGCCGACTCGCCGATCAGCAGGCTCTTCATCTCGATGCACAGGAACACCGCGATCACGCCGAGCAGCGAGCCGATGAGGATCGAGCCGATGCCGTCGTAGGTCGCGTTCCCGGTCACGACCGTGAGCGTCACGGCGCAGAGCGCGAGCACCAGACCGACGAGCGCGCCGACGTCCTCGAGGATCACCACCGGGAACTCCGGCACCTTCGACGTGCGGAGGAACTGCCACCACGACGCATCGCCCTTCAGCGGCCGCGACTCGCGCACGGCCGTGCGGAAGGAGAAGGACTCGAGGACGATCGCGACGCAGAGGATCACGACCGCGACGATCGGACTCTCCAGGTCCTCGGGGTGCTGGATCTTGTGGATGCCCTCGTAGATCGAGAAGACGGCGCCGAGCGCGAACAGGACGACCGCCACGACGAAGGACCAGAAGTATCGCTCGCGGCCGTAGCCGAACGGGTGCGCCTCGTCCGCGGTCTTCTCTGCCCGCTTCCCGCCGAGCAGCAGCAGGCCCTGGTTGCCGGTGTCGGCCACCGAGTGGATGCCTTCGGAGAGCATCGACGACGCGCCGGTGATCGCGAAGCCCACGAACTTGGCGATCGCGATGCCCAGGTTCGCCAGGAACGCCGCGATGATCGCCTTCTTGCTGCCACCTGCTGACACCTGATCCGTCCCTTCCGCCCGCCGTCGCTCCGCCCTCGGCACGTACCCGGCGAGGCGCGGAGCCTACCGACCGGCCGCGACCTCCTCGGGGTGGGCGCGTGGGGGGGTGGGTGGCCGGCTCTCCCGGTCGACGGCACACTCCGTGCGTGCCCGAGCTGCCCGAGGTCGAGACCATCCGCCGGCAGCTCGCGCCCCGCCTCACGGGTCGGACCGTGACCGAGGCCTGGGCCTTCCCCTCCGCCAAGTTCGACCAGGCGCCCGGTGCGACGGGTGCGACCGTCACCGACGTGCGTCGGCGCGGCAAGTACCTGCTCCTGGACCTCCGACCTGCGGTTGCGTCGATCGGTCCGTCCGAGTTGGTGGTGCACCTGGGCATGACCGGCCGGCTCTCCGTGGCCCGCGCCCGTGACGACGGTCCCCCCGCAGCGGCGCACCCGCACCTGCGCGCCTGGTGGGCGCTCGACGACGGCCGCGTGCTCACGTTCCACGACACGCGCCGCTTCGGGCGGATCGCGGTCGTCCCCGCAGGTCGCTACGAATCCCTCCCCACGCTGGCCGCGCTCGGGCCCGAACCCGACGACGAGCGCTTCACGGCGGAGCACCTGCGCACGGCCGTCAACGCCGGCCGCCGCCGGATCAAGACCGCCCTCCTCTCGCAGCGCCCGGTCGCGGGCGTGGGCAACATCTATGCGGACGAGGCGTTGTGGCGTGCGGGCGTCGACCCCCGGGCCCGGCGCCTCACGCGCGCGGGCGCGGCCCGCCTGCGCGACGCCATCCGCGACGTGTTGGCGGAGGGCATCGACCACGGCGGCACGACGTTGCGGGACTACGTGGACGCGGACGGCTCCACCGGCACCAACCAGCACCGCCTGGAGTGCTACGGCCGGGCCGGCCAGGACTGCCACCGCTGCGGGACGACGCTGCGCGGCGCCGTGCTCGACGCCCGGTCGACCACCTGGTGCCCGTCCTGCCAGCCACGGTGACCCTGGGCGGATCCTCACCCGCCCTCTGCCCCCTCCGACCGCTGTGGTACATTGCGGTCTCGTTACGGAAACTCTGACCGATCGGACGTCGCGCCCCAGGCCTCCGATCGCCCGAACGAACCGCCGCCGTCCGCCCCGGCGCCGGCCCGATCCCCTCCCAGGACACGTGCAGCAACTCCCACCGCGCAGCTCGAACGACACCGCCCCCGCCCACGAGGTCCGGTCACGGCGGCGCCGTCCCACCCTCGTCATCGCCGCCGTCGCGGCAGCGGCGCTGGCCGTGTCCCTCGTCCCCGCCAACCCGGCGTCGGCCGACGATCCCAAGGGCAGCCTCGCCGAGCTGCAGAAGCAGCGTGACCAGGTGCGGGCGCAGAAGGCGGCCAAGGCCTCCGAGGTCAACGGCCTGAAGGCCACCGACGCCGAGGTCACCTCGGCGCTCGGCGCGCTGAACGCGCAGGTGAGCGCCCAGCAGGACCGGGTCGAAGAGGCCCAGCGGGCCGTCACGCAGGCCGAGGCCGACCGCTCCGCCGCCGAGGCCGCGCAGGTCCAGACGCAGAAGGAGCTCGACGACCTCCGGGCCCGCATGAAGGACTCCGCGGTCCAGGCCTACGTGACCATGGGCAGCTCCGATCCCATGTCCGGCGTCGGCGTCGACGACGTGAACGACGCGGTCACCAAGCGCACGTTCCTGTCGGTGCAGGCCAACGAGAACACCGACGTGGTCGAGCAGTTCCGCTCCAAGCAGGAGGACCTGGAGCTGCAGCGTGCGGCGGCCACCGCGGCGGCCGACCGCGCCGCCAAGAGCAAGGCCGCGGTGCAGGACCGGCTGAGCGATCTCAACGCCGCCTACGCCAAGCAGCAGGCGTTCGCCGCCCAGGTCGACGCCCGCATCGACCGCGCGCTCGCCGAGGCCGACTCGCTCGCATCGGTCGACGCCAACCTCTCCTCCTCCATCTCCGCCAAGCAGGCCGAGGTGGCCAAGGCGCTCGCCGCGCAGAAGGCGGCCGCCGAGGCCCGCGCCAAGGCCGCCCGCGTCACCCTCAAGGGCTCGTCCGGCGGTGGTGGTGGCGGCGGTGGCGGCGGTGGCGGTGGCGGTGTGCCGCCCACGATCACCGGCAGCGGCGAGATCGTCAGCGTCGGCGGCATCCGCGTGCACCAGTCGATCGCCGGCAACCTCCAGGCGCTGCTCAGCGCGGCATCGGCCGCCGGCATCAACTTCGGCGGCGGTGGCTACCGGGACCCGTCGGGTCAGATCGCGGTCCGTCGCAACAACTGCGGCTCGAGCCACTACGCCATCTACGAGGCGCCGGCGTCGTCGTGCAGCCCGCCGACCGCCCGGCCCGGTTCGTCCATGCACGAGCGCGGCCTCGCGATCGACTTCACCCAGGGCGGCTCCACGCTGAGCCGCGGCAGCTCGGGCTACGCGTGGCTCAAGGCCAACGCCTCCCGGTTCGGCTTCGCCAACCTGCCGTCCGAGCCCTGGCACTGGTCGACCAACGGCAACTGACCCTCACCCGGCACGGCACCGGGGCGTCACCTTCCGCCACCGGCAACAGGTGGTCTGCCACCATCTGGCCCCATGTGCTCCGAGGACATCCCACGAGGACTGGTCGCCGTCCCCCGGCCTGATCGCCGTCGCTTCCTGACCGCGGCCGGCGCGGTCGGCGGCGTGGCCACCGCCGCAGCGCTCGCCGGCTGCACCGAGGACGTGGGCACCGGATCGACCGGCCAGCTGTCGGCCGACGAGGCGATCATCGAGCACACCTACACGGGTCTGTCGAAGCGCAGCGAGGGGCTGTCGCTGCGGAGGATCATCGAGGGATCCGACGCCGCGGCCCCGGACAACCAGCTGCGCGGGACCCACCGAATGTTCTGGGACATCGGCACCGCGCAGCCCTACGTGGCGCTCAGCTTCGACGACGGGCCCGATCCGCGCTGGACGCCCCAGGTGCTCGACGCGCTCGCCGCCGCCGGCGCCCAGGCCACGTTCTTCATGATGGGTTACAACGTCGACAAGCACCGCGACCTGGCCCGCCGCGTGATCGACGAGGGCCACGAGATCGGCAACCACACGTGGTCCCACCAGGACCTGGCGTTCCAGGATCCCGAGAGCACCCGCGACCAGATCGTCGACGGCAAGCGCGCCATCCAGGACATCCTCGGCATCGACACCACGTGGTTCCGCCCACCCCGCGGCGAGCTCTCCGGCGCGGCCATGCGCATCCTGGCGGAGTACGACTACGACACGTTCCTCTGGTCGGTGTCGCGCAACGTGCCCGGGGTCGGCACGCCCGAGCTCGTCGCCGACCACATCGTCGAGCGGCTGCGGCCCGGGGCGATCATCGACATGCACGACTCGATCGGGCGGGGGCTCTTCCTCCCGCAGGACGACAAGATCGTGAAGTCGCTCAAGGCGAAGCGCGACGTGGACGTGGCCGCGGTGCCGGCGATCCTGAAGGG
>JAEXGP010000183.1 GCA_023450775.1 Actinomycetes bacterium
GCTCCGCACGGGCTCCTCGGCGACGCTCACCGGGTGGAGCTTCACCGGCGGCACCGGCGGTCCGGGCGGTGCCGGCGGCACCACCGGCGTGGCCGGCGCGCCGGGCGCGACCGGTCCGGTGCTCGCCCAGCTGACGCTGTGATCGAGCCCCTCCGGGGGCACGTGGGGAGATGATCGATGACGGGGACCTCCGGGTCCCCGTCGTCGCGTCGGAGTGGCTACCGTGCCGCCCATGACGGAACAGGAACTTCGGGGGACCGCCGCGCTCATCACCGGCGGCGGGAGCGGCATCGGGCTCGAGAGCGCTCGGCGCCTGGTGGCCGACGGGGCGGCGGTCACGATCATGGGTCGGACCGAGGATCGGCTGCGCGACGGCGTCACGGCGCTGGAGGCCGCGGCGCCGACCAACGGGCTCGTGCGCTTCGTGGTCGGCGATGCCAAGTCCGAGGAGGACGTGGAACGGGCGGTCGCGGTGGCGACCGAGGCGACCGGCGGGCTCGACTTCGCGGTCGCCTCCGCCGGCCGGGGCGGGCTGGGTCCCATCATCACGACCCCGCTCGAGGAGTGGACCGACATCATCGCCACCAACCTCACCGGCACGTTCCTGCTCTTCAAGCACGCCGGCTCCGCGATCGCCGGGACCGGCGGGGGAGCGATGGTGGCGATCTCGTCGATCGCCGCTGCGGTGACGCACCCGTTCATGGGTCCGTACTGCGTGTCCAAGGCCGGCATCGACATGCTCGTCCGCCAGACCGCGGACGAGCTCGGCCGCGCCGGCGTGCGCGTCAACGCGGTCCGGCCCGGCATCGTCGAGACGGACCTGGTGTCGATGGTCATGGACGACGAGCAGGTGATGGGCAGCTACCTGGACAACATGCCCGTCTCTCGGTCCGGCACCGTCGAGGACATCGGCTCGGTCGTCCGGTTCCTGCTGGGTCCGGACTCGTCGTGGGTGACCGGCACGTCGGTCAGCGTGGACGGCGGCCACCACCTGCGCCGGGGCCCCGACTTCGAGCCGGCGGCGCGGGCGTTCTTCGGCGACGACGCGGTCGAGGGCCGCGTGGGCGGGTCGGCGAGCTGATGACCCTCACCGAGCGTCCCGACGTCGACCTGCTCGACGGCGCCTTCTACGTGGACGACCCGTACTCGGCGTACGCGTGGATGCGCGAGCACGAGCCGGTCTACTGGGACCCGATCAACGAGCTGTGGGGCATCGCCCGCTACGACGACATCGTCGAGATCGAGAAGCACAAGCACCTGTTCATCAACTCGGACCAGGAGAAGGGCGGCTACCGGCCCAACATCCCGGCCGACCCGGCGATCATCGGCCTGGACGACCCGCTGCACTCGCACCGTCGCAACCTGGTCGCCCGCCGCTTCACGCCCAAGGCCGTGTCGCGGTGGGAGGACCACGTGCGCGGCACCGTGTCCGGCCTGCTCGACGCGGCGCTGGCCCACGGCGGCACGGTCGAGGTCGTCGGCGAACTCGCCGCGCCGCTGCCGGCGGAGATGATCGGCCTGCTGCTCGGCTTCCCGCAGGAGATGTTCCCCCGGCTCGTCGAGTGGTCGGAGCGGACGATCGAGATGGGCGGCGGTCCGCGCTACCTGACGGAGACCGGCATGGTCGCGGCCATGGAGTTCGCCCAGGCGTCGGCCGAGCTCTACGAGGAGAAGCAGCGCTGTCCCGCGGACGACGTGATGACGCTCTGGACCGACGCCGAGGTGCCGGGCCACCCCTTCGGCGTGGACGAGGTGATCTCGGACTGCCTGCTGCTGCTGGACGGCGGGGCCGAGACCACCCGCACGGTCATCGCCCGCGGGATGATCGAGCTGTCGCGCCGGCCCGAGCAGTGGGCGCTGCTCCGGGAGCAGACGGACCTCACGATCGCGGTCGAGGAGCTGATCCGATTCGTCACCCCGATCCACAACATGTGCCGGGTGGCCGTGGAGGACACGGAGGTGGCCGGCACGCCGATCGCCGCCGGACAGCAGCTGGTGCTCATGTACTCGTCGGCCAACCGCGACCCGGAGCACTTCGACCGCCCCGAGGAGCTGGACCTCACCCGGCACCCCAACCACCACATCGCGTTCGGGTTCGGGACCCACTTCTGCCTGGGCTCGTCGCTCGCACGGCTCGAGATCCGGATCTTCTTCGAGGAGCTGCTGGCACGCGTGCGCGAGCTGCACGTGGACGAGTCCTCGATCGAGGAGATGCCGAACGCCTTCGTCTACGGCCTGCGCTCGGCCCGGATGGACCTCACCCCGAGCTGACCGGCCCGTCCTGCGGGCGGTCGGTCAGATGCCGAGCGCCCGGCGCATGGCCGCGCGGAGCTCGTCGCGGATCTCGTCGGCGTCGATGTCGGTCAGCGGCATGTCGCCCATGGGCGCCATCGCGAGCGACACGCCCATGGCCGCGGCCATGCGGATCCGGCGGCGAGGGTCCATCTCGGCGTTGCCCAGGATCGTGCCGATCCTGTTGTGCATCTCCAGATGCTGGTTGCCCTCGTCGTGCAGGTGCTGGAACACCTCGTGGTTGCGGTCGAACAGCTGGAAGAGGCGGCGGTTGTCGACCATCCAGTCGATCACGTCGCCGAGGGCGTCGGCCCACTCCTGGTCGGTCGGTGCGTCCGGAAGGCCGCTGACCCACTCCCGCTGGATCGCCTCGAACGGCTCGAGCAGCGCGGCCACGATCTCGGCCTTGCTGGCGAAGTGGTAGTAGAGCGCCGCCTTGGTCACGCCGACGCGCTCGGCGATCTCGCGCAGCGACGTGCCCTCGTAGCCCTTGTCGATGAAGAGGTCGGTGGCGACGTCGAGGATGCGCTGGCGGGTGCTCAGCCGATCCTCGTCGGAGGCGGCGGTGCCGGACGCGGTGGAGGTGGGGCCCATGACGTGCTCCATCGTATCCGCTGACATTCCTACTTGACGGCCGGTCAGTGTGAGCTTACCGTGCGGTCAGTCAGTACCGACTGACCGGCCGGTCAGCACGGGTGTCGTCGGGATCGCCCGAGCACCCGGCCCGCCGGCTCCCCCGCGACGAAGGAGGTCCGCGTGCAGGGACCGATGATCGAGGCCGTGGGCCTCCGCAAGCGCTTCGGCACCACGCAGGCGCTCGACGGCGTGAGCCTCGGCGCCGAGGCCGGGTCGGTGCTCGGCGTGCTCGGCCCGAACGGCGCCGGGAAGACCACCACCGTGCGGGCGCTCACCACGTTGATGATCCCCGACGAGGGCACGGCGCGGGTGGCCGGCATCGACGTCGTGCGATCGCCGGACGAGGTCCGGCGCCTGATCGGCGTCACCGGCCAGAACGCCACGCTGGACGAGCTCCTCACCGGCCGCCAGAACCTCGTGATGATCGGCGAGCTGTGCCGGCTCGGCCGTCGCGCTGCGGAGGTCCGGGCCGAGGAGCTGCTCGCCCGGTTCGAGCTGACGGACGCCGCCGACCGCACGGTCAAGACCTACTCGGGCGGCATGCGCCGCCGCCTCGACCTGGCCGCCAGCATCGTGGCGAACCCGCCGGTGCTCTTCCTGGACGAGCCGACGACCGGACTCGACCCGTCGAGCCGGGCCCGGATGTGGCAGGTCGTCCGCGAGCTGGTCGCCGACGGCGCGA
Organism: Actinomycetes bacterium; assembly: GCA_023450775.1. Lineage (GTDB taxonomy): Bacteria > Actinomycetota > Acidimicrobiia > Acidimicrobiales > Microtrichaceae > Dermatobacter. Next base: position 3,611 of record JAEXGP010000183.1, read on the forward strand.
CGGTGCTCCTGACCACCCAGTACCTGGACGAGGCCGACGAGCTGGCCGACCGGATCGTGGTCGTCGACCACGGCCGCGTGATCGCCGAGGGCACGGCGTCGGAGCTCAAGGCGCGCATCGGCGGCGAGCGCCTGGTCGTCCGGCTCAGTGCTGCCCACCCCGAGGCCGCGGGCGTGCTCGTCCCGTTCGTCCAGGGCGAAGTCGCGGTCGGCGAGTCCGACCGCAGCCTGTCGGCGACCATCCAGCCCGTCCCGGGACTGGTCACCTCCCTCGTCCGGGCGCTCGACGACCGCGGCATCGCGGTCGACGACGTCCAGATCCACCACCCCTCGCTCGACGAGGTGTTCTTCACGCTGACCGGTCGTCCTCCCGCCGAGGACGACACCGACCCCGCCGGAGCCGCTGCATGACCGCCACCCTGACCCCGACCGCGCCGGACGTCCGGCCCACCCCCGTCCCCGAGGGCGGCGGCCGCCTGCGCCGGTGGATCGCCGACAGCTGGATCATGACCCGTCGCAACCTGGTCCACATCTCCCGTGAACCCATGCAGCTGTCGGACGTCACCGTGCAGCCGGTCCTGTTCACGGTGCTGTTCGTCTACATCTTCGGCGCCGCGATGGTCCTCCCCGGCGGGGCGGACGTGAAGGACTTCCTGGTCCCTGGTCTGCTCGCGCTGAACCTCACGACCTCGTCGGTGGGCACGGCGATCGGGTTGACGCAGGACCTGCACACCGGGGTGATCGAGCGGTTCCGGACGCTGCCGATGAGCCCGGCGTCGGTCCTCACGGGACGGTCCGTGTCCGACTTCCTGTCGGCGTCGGTCTGCACCGCGTTCGTGCTCCTGACCGGCCTGCTCGTCGGATGGCGCCCGTCGAGCGACCTCCTGGGCGTCGCCGGCGGCATCGGGGTGGCACTGCTCTTCGCGTACTCGCTCAGCTGGGTGTGCGCCTGCCTGGGGCTGCGGTCGGGTGATCCCGAATCCGCGCAGGCCCTGGCGTTCCTGTTCGTGTTCCCGCTCGCCTTCGTGTCCAACGCGTTCGCGCCCACCCAGGCGATGCCCACCGTGCTCGCGACGATCGCGGAGTGGAACCCGGTGAGCGCGGTCACCGCCGCCGTGCGCGACCTGTTCGGCAACCCCAACCCGTCGGCGCTCGTCGACGCGTGGCCGATGCAGCACCCGGTGCAGGCGACCCTGCTGTGGAGCGTCGCCATCCTGGCGGTCTGCGTGCCGCTGGCGACCCGGATGTACCGCAATCGCACCGCCGACTGAGACCTGCGGTCCTGGCGGTCACGGATCGCTGTCACACATCGAGGTCGTCGTCCGTCGTACGGGCATGGAGCTTGCAGCGATCAACCAGGACCAGACCGATCTCCCCCTGCCGGATCGGGCCGACGTGGTCGTCGTCGGCGCCGGCCTGGCGGGCCTGACCGCCGGCACCGTCGCCGCCCGAGCGGGCGCCCGCACCGTGGTGCTCGACGCCCACG
>JAEXGP010000186.1 GCA_023450775.1 Actinomycetes bacterium
TCGCCGAGGACCTGCAACAGGTGGCGCTGCTCGCGATCGTCCACGCGGCGGACCGGTACCGGCCGGGCAAGGGCGCCTCGTTCCGCACCTTCGCCGGGCGCACGATCGACGGCGAGCTCAAGCGCCATCTCCGAGACAAGACGTGGGCGGTGCGGCCACCGAGGACCCGCCAGGAGCACTACCTGCGGGTCTGCCGGGCGCGCGAGGAGCTGACGCAGGAGCTGGGCCGTGGCCCCACGCCGACCGAGGTCGCCGCCCACACGGACCTCCTGCTGGACGAGGTGCTCGGCGCGATGGAGGCCGGCGGCGCCCGCACCTCGCACTCGCTCGAGCCGGCTCGCGAGAACGACGAACCGGTCGTCGCCCGGGCGGAGACCGCCAGCTGGGAGCGGGGCTTCGCCGACTTCGAGTCGCACTCGGACCTCCTCCAGGCGATCGGGGCGCTGGACGAGCGCGAGCGGTGCGTGCTGCACCTGCGGTTCGTGGAGGAGCTGTCGCAGCCGGAGATCGCCGAGCGTCTGGGGATCTCCCAGTCGTACGTGTCGCGGATCATCCGCGGGGCGTTGGCGACGCTCCGGGAGCAGATGGACGACGAGCGCTCGGGCCGACTGCCGACCGGAGCGCTCCGGCGCTCGGCGTGAGGAGTCCGTCGTGAACCACTCGGCCGGCCATCCCGGCTCCCAGACCCCCGACGACCAGACCCCCGACGACCTCGACCGGGAGGCGACGGCGACGGCCCTCCAGGTCGACCAGGACCGCATCTCGGCCCTGGTCGAGGAGGGCCTGCTCCATCCCGTCGGAGGACCGGGCGACGAGCTCCGCTTCTCCACGGCGGAGGTGGAGGCGCTCCGACTCCAGGGCGGGTGACCAGCCCCGGCGACCCTGCTGCGGCGACACCCGGGAGCGGACCCGCGGTCGTGGTGATCACCCGGAACCGGGTCGACTCGCTGCTGCGCACCCTGCGCCACCTGGACGACACCGGCGAGGCCGGTCGTGTCGTCGTGGTCGACAACGGATCTCGGGACGGGACCGCCGAGCGCGTCCGGCGCGCCCATCCGCACGTGGCGGTGGTGTCGCTCGACCGCAACGCCGGCGCCGCCGCTCGCAACCTCGGCGTGGAGTCGACCGGGGGGCCTTTCGTGGCCTTCTGCGACGACGACACGCAATGGGAACCCGGGTCGCTCCGACGGGCCGCCGAGCACCTGCGCCGGTGCCCGGAGGTGGCGGTCGTCGCCGGGACCTACGTGCTGGCCGACGGTCGCACGGACCCGCTCGCCGAGCAGATGGCACGAAGCCCGCTCGGGACGCGGGACGGCCAGCCCGGCCCCCGCGTCCTGGGCTTCCAGGCCGGCAGCGCGATCGTCCGGCGGGAGGCGTTCCTGGCGGCCGGGGGCTTCCACCCGCGGTTCGGCGTCGGCGGCGAGGAGTCGCTGCTCGCCCTCGATCTCGTCGACGCCGGATGGGACCTGTGCCACGCGCCCGACGTCCGAGTCCGCCACGACCCCGCCCCTCGCAGCGTCCGGGACGGTCGACGCCGACGGCGCCGGGAGGCGCGCAACGACCTGCGGGTGGCGCTGCTGCGCCGACCCGCCCCGGACGTGATCCGGGTCGCCGCCGTTGTGCTCCGCACCCCGTCCGGTTGGGCGGCAGCGCTCGGCGCCGTGGCCGACCTGCACTGGACGCGGCGGGAACGACGGGTCCTGCGGCCCGCGACGCTCCGGTCGCTCGCGCTCGTCGAGGGCCGTCGGCCCGGCCGGCGCCCGGGCGTGCGTGACCGCCTCGCCACCCACGAGTGGTCGATGACGCCGGGCCGGGTACAGCGCGAAGAGGCTCCTAGGAGGTGACATGGCAGCGGATCGGACCGGGCAGCGGATGGTGGCCGCGTACCACGGGCACGAAGCGGCGGGCATCGTCGCCGAGCGCCTGGTGAGCGACCTGGGCGTGCCGGCAGGTGACGTGGCGGTCGACCGTGCGGATGACAGAGCAGCGGTCGAGGGATGGACACCGGTGCGTCCCGACGCGCCGCGGTCCGCCGGGACGGGGCAGAGCCTGAGCGCGGACCCCGTCACCGAGCCCGGCCCCGAGCCCGAGCGGCCCGGCCTGGCCATGGCGGCCTGGGTGTCGCTCCCGGCCGGCGCCGTCCTCGGGTTCCTGCTGCTGTTCCTGCTGGGACTGGTCGTGCCCGACGGGGACCAGCCGCGGCTGACCGTGGCCATCATCATGGGCGTCATCGGTGCGGCCGCCGGGGGAGTGATCGGCGCGCTGTTCGGCCGCGCCCGCAGCGACCTGGTGTCCGCCGCCGGGCGCGAGCAGGCGCCGACATCGGTCATCTCGGTCCCCGCAGAGGCGCTCGGCGACGAGGCCCGGCTGCTGGAGGTGCTGTCGCGGGGCCCGGTCGACGCGATCTGGAAGGTCGACGGACCGGACGCCCCGCCCAGACGCGTGAGCGCACCGGCGGCGGAGGGGTGGAGAGGCGAGTGAGCGACGACGGGCGCGTCCGGTCGCCGGCGGGGCCACCCGGGCTCGGCCACCTGCGCCGGCTCGAGGACGCGCTCGTGTCGTTGCGCCGGGACCTGCCGGTGCTCGACCGCTGGGGCGAGGACCTGGCGCAGCGGCTGCTGCTGGGAGGGCGGGCGCTGGCGGCCGGCAACGGCGGCAGCGCCGCCCAGGCGCAGCACCTGACCGCGGAGCTCGTCGGGCGCTACCGGGCCGAGCGCCGGCCCCTCAGCGCGATCGCCCTGCACGCGGAGACGTCCAGCGTGACCGCGATCGTCAACGACTACGGACCGGACGAGCTCTTCGCCCGGCAGGTCCACGCGCACGGTCGCCCGGGTGACGTCCTCGTGGCGCTGTCGACCTCCGGCCGCTCCCCCAACGTGCTCCGCGCCGTCGAGGCGGCCGTCGAGGGTGGGCTCACGGTCTGGAGCCTGTGCGGCGCCCCGGGCAGCCCGCTGGCGCTGTGCTCGCACGAGGCCGTGTGCGTCGATGCGGACACGCCGACGGTGCAGGAGGTGCACCAGGTGTGCATCCACCTCGTCTGCGAGGCCGTGGACCGGACGATCCTCGGCGTGCGTGCCGACGTGGCGGCGGCGCCGGCCGCCGGCGGTTCTCGTTCACCGCACAGCGGTTAGGCACAGCCCGGAGCGGCGGCGAGCCCGCGCGGTACGTCCGTGCCCCCCGCCCCCACCGACCCCCCGGAGGACAACCATGAGGACCGCCCGCCCGAACGCGCAGAGGACCGCGCCGACCCCGACGCCCCGTCGCCGCCGGTCCCTCCGGACCGCGGTCGGCGTGGGGGCCGCCGCCCTGCTCCTGGCGGGAGCCGCCTGCGGTGGTGACGACGAGGATCAGCGCCGGACCGGGGACTCCCCCACCACCGCGTCGTCGAGCACCAGCAGCACCACGAGCACGTCGGACGTGCCGGGCACCACCGACGGGTCCGAGCCCGACGCCGATGCCCCGGGCGCCGGCCCGGCCTCGTCGACGACCGTCAGCTCCGTCCCGGGCGCCGTGCCGGGCAAGCCCAACGCCCCCGTGGGTGACCAGGGCAACGAGCAGCAGGCTCCCGGCCCCACGCAGCCCTAGCGCCGGGACGCCGCGGCCGACGGCGGGTCGCCGCGACTGACCGGGAGCCCAGTGCGGTCGGACCGGGGCGGTCGCGCGGGCTGGCCGGGCGGACACAGCGTCCGTCGGGCGCGGGCGGACGCAGCGCCCGTCAGGCGCCGGCGGCCAGCATGCCGCCGCCGAAGCGACGGGTCACCAGAGCGCTTCCGGCACCCTGCGACGGGGGCCCGGCGACCGGGGTGCGTGCGACCCACCGTGTGGCGCTCGTGCGTTCGAGCTCGTAGTGGTCGGCCAGGCGCTGCGCCGCGTGCTCGATCGTGGCGTGACGGCTCTGCAGGGAGCGGAAGCTCAACGTGGTGCCGTCGTCCGCGGTGATCTGCAGCTCCGAATCCAGCTCGTCGACGGCTTCCACCCGGATCTCGATGACGGTCTTGGCTCTCACCGCTGCCTCCTCCTCCGAGAGCGACGGCGACCCGGGCAGGTCGCCGCAGCGCCCGCTCTACCCGTTGCACCCGGGTTCAGAACGCTCGCCCCGGTCGTGATCCATGGACCCGGGCGTTCCGGGCACGGCGACATCGACGCGGCCCGACCGGGAAGGGACCGAGCAGCTCGACAGGATGGAGGACCCGGTGGACCCACAGACCGATGACCCGGACCGAACCGACCCGGACCGGACCGACCCGGACCGGACGGCGACGGAGCCGCTGGAACGCCACCCCGACGACGGGCAGCTGCCGTCCGACACCGACGTGCAGGCCGAACGCCAGGAGGAAGGCGTCGAGGCGGAGGTCGAGGAGGAGCTGGTCGAGGCCGAGCGGCGCCGTCGGGCCGAGGAGCTGCCGCCCGAGGAGCGCTCCGGCGGCAGCGACGTCTGAGGACGCGCCCGGCCCGGGTCAGGTTCCGGTGGCGGCGGGCCGGAGGATGCCCTGGTCCGCGACGAGCTCGGCGTCGAGCGTTCGGTACCCCGCCTGTTCGAAGGACACGACCACGACCTCGCCGTCGGAGCGGACCACCTCGCCCCGGCCCCACGAGCGGTGCTCGACCGGCTCGCCCGGCGGGAACTCCTCCTCGGCAGCGTCCGCGACCGTCGCGTCGTCGACCCGACCGCCGCGGCAGTTGTCGCAGCCGTCGCCACACGCGTCGGCCTGCTCGCCGAAGTAGCCGAGCAGCATCCGCCGGCGGCAGTCGGTGGTCTCGGCCAGCTCGCGGACGAGTGCGCCGCGCGTCTCGCGCCACGCTGCCCGGGCGTGCTCGTCCGCCGCGA
>JAEXGP010000187.1 GCA_023450775.1 Actinomycetes bacterium
GTGCGGCACTGGTGGGGCGAGGTGACGGGCGCCGGCCTTCCGCCCGACGCCGCCGCGATCGAGCGCGTGCTCGGCGTCGCCCGCGGCGACGCGGTCGCGTGCGACGTGCTGGCGGGCTGGTCCGTGCGCCGGAGCGGTGGCCGGCTGCGCCTCGAGCGGCCGCTGGACGGGACGGTGTCCCCCGTGCCGGAGCCCCACGGGGAACGCGACGGAGCGCCGGACGGGACGCCGGTCGGGGAGGGCTAGGGTCGGCGCCCATGGATGCGGCGGTGCCCACCTCGTTCGACGACGATCCGGCGATCGGTCGCGTGCTGCTGACCGAGGAGCAGCTCGCCCGCCGCATCGAGGAGATCGGCGCCCAGCTCACGCAGGACTACGCGGGCCGACCGCCGCTGCTCGTGTGCGTGCTCCGAGGCGCCTACGTCTTCCTCACCGACCTGGCCCGCAACATCGACCTGCCGGTGCAGATCGACTTCATCGCGGTCTCCTCCTACGGCGCCACCACGCGCACCTCCGGCGTCGTGCGGCTGGTGAAGGACCTGGAGGTCGACCTGACGGACCGCCACGTGATCCTGGTCGAGGACATCGTCGACACCGGGCTGACCCTTCGCTACCTGCGCCGCAGCCTGGAGGCCCGGGGGCCGGCGAGCCTGGAGGTCTGCGCGCTGCTCGCCCGGGAGTCGGCCGACCTGGAGGGGCTCGGCGTCCGCTACGTCGGCTTCACGATCCCCAACGACTTCGTGATCGGCTACGGCCTGGACGTGGCGGAGCGCTACCGCAACCTCCGCTACCTGGCGGTCTACGACCCCGACGCCGCGGCCGAGCCGAGCTGACGGTTCCGGCGCAGCCACCGCAGGGCGAGCGCGCCCGGTACCAGGGGCAGCCAGAACGAGACCAGCCGGAACAGCGCCACCGCGGGCACCGCTACCCAGGGCTCCTCGCCGAACAGGACGAGCCCGCCGACGAGTCCCGCCTCGACGACGCCGGCGCCGCCCGGGATCGGGAGGAACGCGGCCACGAGCGTCACCGTGAGCACGACCAGTGCGATCGACGGCGGGTCGAGCTCACCGCCGATGGCGCGATCCGCGGCGACCATCCCCCCGACGGTCGCGAGCGGCACGAACACGGAACCCAGCAGCAGCTGCGCCAGTCGGGACGGGTGGCCGGTGAGCGCCCGGAGCCCCGCCGTCCACTGCCGGAGCGCGGGCACGATCGAGCGGCCGATGGCCCGGCGCGACGGCGGCAGCAGCGCGGTGCCGGCCAGCACGATCACCGCCACCACCACGAGCGCGATGATCCCGGCCGTCACCTCGGAGTCGACGTCGATCGTGCCGTCCGTGCCGGAGAGGCGCACGGCCAGCCAGAGCATCACGGCCTGCGTCCCGATCCGGCTGACGATGGCCACGCCGACGGAGCCGAGCGCCGTCGTCGTCTCGATGCCGGTCGCCCGCAGGAACTGCACCCGCGTGGCGACGCTGCCGGTGTGGAACGGCCGGAGGGTGTCGGTGAAGGTGGCCGCGAGCCGCGACAGGACCACGTGGCGGAGGCTGACGCGGTCGCGCAGCGACCCGACGAACGCCAGCGTCGTGGCGCCGAGCCCCATGACCGCGGCGAACACCGTCCAGGCGACCTGCTCCCACTGGGCGATGCCGGCGAGCGGCTGGTCCCGGGCGACGAGGGTGCCGAGACCCCCCAGCACGGCGGCCGCCAGCACGAACAGCGGCACGACCGGCCACGACCTGGTCGGGACGGTCCCGGCGTAGTCGGGTTCGGGGATCCGTGCCCGCGCCTCCACCTGCGCCCGCAGGGGCTCGAGCAGCTGCGACTCCTTGAGCGCAGCGCGCGTGGCGCCGCCGAGGGCGTAGGGCTGCAGCCGGGGGAACGCCCGGGCTAGGCCGTCGGCCCCGACCGCCCGTTCGGCGGCGTCGACGGCTCGGTCCACGCCGACGACGGGAGCGGTCGAGCCGATCAGCTCCGCCAGGTCGGTGGCGAGCAGCAGCGGTGACGCGGCGAGCTCGGCGAAGCCGAAGTCGATCAGGTACAGGTTGCCGTCGGACGCAGCGAAGATGTTGGCGAGCCGCAGGTCGCGGTGGGCGATGCCGTAGGCCTGCAGCATGCCGACCTGGGCCCAGACCTCGTCGAGCAGCTCGTCGGTGATGTCGTCCTCTGGCACACGGTCGAGCGAATCGCCGTCGATCGCGACGAACGCCAGGAGCATGGCGTCGGTGCCGATGTCGGACACGGTGAGCAGCTCGGGCGTCGGGATGCCCGCCGCCGTCGCCCGCAGCGACAGCAGCGCCTCGTGCTCCACCGTCCGGCGCAGCGACGACGCCGGCCGCTCGTCGCCGGTGTTGCGGAGGAACAGCGCGCGGAAGACCCGGAACATGAGGTCGGCGGAGCGGTTGTCCTGGTTCAGGACCTTCACGAACACCTTGCGGCCGTCGGTGGTGGTGCCGAGCCACGGCGTCGATCCCCGGGCGTCGACGGCGGCAGGGGCGATGTCGGCGATCCGGATGCCGGAACGTGCCAGCCCGTCGATGAGCTCGCGCCGGTCGGGCGCGGTGTCCGGCGTGCCGAACAACAGGGCGACCGCCGCACCGCACGTGATGCCCAGCCCCAGGTCGGTCACCCACGCCACGGCCGGCACGTCGGCGAACCCGAGGGTGGCCAGGAAGCTGAACCCGATCGTCCACACCGCCAACCGGCGCGACGACCCCGGGAGGTACGGGATCCCGACCACGAAGGCGGCGACGAAGCCCGCGAGCAGCGGATCGTTGACGGCGCCCTCCGCCGACTCGTACGCCTGCGGGAACAGCGACGGCGGGTTGCGCGTGAGCATGGCCACGACCACCTCGCTCACCACGAACGCGCTGATCGCCGCCAGGTTGACCACGCCCCAGAGCCGATAGCGCCGGTAACGCACGAGCTGCACGTTCACGACGAACGGCACGATCAGCAGCGTCAGCCCGACGATCACGGTCGGGATGGCCCGGATCCACGCGGGCAGCACGTGGGTCAGCTGCTCCCAGTCGCGGTTGAGCGCGGCCATCGTGTTGGCGAACCGCCACGTGATGACCACCCCGACGGCGGTCGTGGTGACGCCGACCAGGAGCCGGAGCAACGAGGTCGGCGAACGCACCATCCGGCGCTCGGCCGGCGCGGCGGCGGCCGCCGTGTACCGCACCGCTGTCGCGGGCGCTCCGGGAGCGGTGATGTCGGCCATGTGCGCGGCGACCGACCGCGGCACGGT
>JAEXGP010000034.1 GCA_023450775.1 Actinomycetes bacterium
CCCCCGAACAGCAGCACGAGCGCCGCGACGGCGCCGCCGAGGATCGGCGTGCGGGACCGCGGCGGCGCCGCGGTCACCCGCGGCGCCGTTCCCCACCATCCCACCGGCCGGTCGCCGCCGATCGGGCCCCACAGCGGCAGGCTGGAGCGCATCCGCGTCCACGCCTCCCCGGTCCAGAAGCGGAACCCGGGGAGGTGGCTGTCGTCCGGGTACCAACCCGGGCGGCGCTCGAGCCCCACGATCCCTCCCGATCGCCCCGCGGCCCCCCGACGGGGCCGACGCTCGATTCTACGAGCCGGCCACCTCGGTGGTCGACGGGGCAGAACCCCCAACCGCGGGCCGTGGGGACCGGACGGGCGGGAGGACGAACCCGATTCACCCGATGCCGCAACTTTGGCCCCGTTCGCGGCCTCTGAGTAGTCTCCCAGCCGATGGCGAATCCGCTCAGCGACTTCCTTCGCAGCTTCCTCACCGTCGGGCTCTTCGCCGCTCTCGCGGTCGTCCTCTTCGCTCTCCTGGTGGGGATCAGCGCGCTCCTGCGGCCCGACCGCAAGCAGGCGCAGAAGTACATCGCGTACGAGTCCGGTGCGGATCCGGTCGGCGAGATGTGGTCCCAGAGCCAGGTCCGCTACTACATCTTCGCCCTGCTGTTCGTGATGTTCGACGTCGAGGCCGTCTTCATCTTCCCGTGGGCCACCAACCTGGAGTGGTTCGGCACCTTCGGCCTGGTCGAGATGTTCATCTTCATCTTCATCCTGGTCCTCGGCCTCGTGTACGCCTGGCGCAAGGGGGTGCTCAAGTGGGCCTAGGCCTGGTCGAGAGCGGCAAGATGCCCAAGCCGCTCACGAAGCTCCTCAACCTGTCGCGCAGCTACTCGATGTGGGTGTACCAGTGGGGTCTCGCATGCTGCGCCATCGAGATGGGCGCTGCGTTCGCATCGCCCCGCTACGACGTGATGCGCCTGGGCGTCATCCCGCTGCCCGCCGGGCCCCGCCAGACCGACCTCGTGGTCATCTCCGGCACGGTGACCGACAAGATGGCGCCGTCGGTGCTCCGCCTCTACGAGCAGATGCCCGACCCCAAGTACGTGATCTCCATGGGCAGCTGCGCCAACTGCGGCGGCCCGTACTGGGACAGCTACTCCGTCACCAAGGGCGTGGACCAGATCCTGCCCGTGGACGTGTACGTGCCCGGCTGTCCGCCCCGGCCCGAGGCGCTCCTCGAGGGTGTGGTGCTCCTGCAGCAGCGCATCAAGGACGAGGACATGGCCGCGCGCTGGACCGGCGAATCGATCGTGGTGGAGTGAGCGATGGCTGACGAGACCGCCACCGCGCCCGCGCCCGAGGACGGGGCGCCCGAGGAAGAGATCGAGGCCGTCGAGCCCGACGAGCTGCGCGAGGGGATCCTCTCCCAGCTCGTCGACGTGCTCGGCGACGCCGTCGAGGACTCGCTCATCCAGCCGGGCGTGGACCTGACGGTCCGGATCCGCACCGACGCCTGGCGAGCGGCGGCGGACGTGGCCCGCAACCACCTGGGCGCCAAGTACTTCTCGTTCCTGTCGGCCATCGACTGGTTGCCGTCGCCGTTCGGCCGCTCCATGGACGCCGACGTCGACACCGTCATCGCCGCGCAGGCCGGCGACGTCGCCGAGCCGGCACCGGTCGAGATCGTCCGCGGCACCACCGGCGGCGAGACCCGCTTCCAGGTCTTCGGCCGTGTCGCCCGCGTGGGCGGCGAGGGCGACTACTGGGGCATCACGCTCAAGGCCGACGTGCCCGACGACCTGGTCATCGACTCGTGGGTGCCCATCTACGCCGGCGCCGACTGGCACGAGCGGGAGACCTGGGAGATGTTCGGCATCGAGTTCACCGGCCACCCCGGGCTGCGTCACATCTACCTCCCGGGCGACTTCCAGGGGAACCCGCTGCGCAAGGACTACCCGCTGATCTCGCGCATGGTGAAGCCCTGGCCCGGCATCGTCGACGTGGAGCCCATGCCCACCGACGAGGAGGACGCGAACGGCGCCTCCGCCGGTGAACCGGGTGCGGACGAGGGGAGTGAGGCCTGATGACCGCCGTCACCGATCGCCGCCAGCTCCAGCAGATCGCCGCCCGCGCCGCGGACGCCCGCGTCAACGTGGAGCTCGAGACCGAGGGCATGACGCTCAACATCGGCCCGCAGCACCCCGCCACGCACGGCACGCTGCGCATCGTCGCCCGCCTGGACGGCGAGCAGGTGGTCGCCGCCGAGCCGGTCGCCGGCTACATGCACCGCGGCTATGAGAAGCTCACCGAGGTCCGGACCTACGCCCAGTGCACGGCGCTGGTGAACCGGATCGACTGGCTTGGCAGCTTCGCCAACGAGGTCCCGTTCATCCTCGCCGCCGAGCGGCTGATGGACGTGGAGGCCCCGCCGCGCGCCACGTGGATCCGCACGATGCTCTTCGAGATGAGCCGGATCGCGCACCTGATCCTGTTCCTCGGCGACATGGGCGTGCAGCTCGGCGCGGTCACCCCGGTCTTCTTCGCCTTCCGCGACCGCGAGTTCGTGCTCGACCAGATCGAGCGGGTCACCGGCGGTCGGTTCCACCCGAACTTCGACCGCATCGGTGGCCTCAAGGACGACCTGCCCAAGGGCTGGATCGAGGACACGAAGTCGATCATGGAGAAGGTCCGCACCTTCTGCGACGAGATGGAGGACCTCCTGATGGGGTCCGAGATCTTCGAGGAGCGGACCCGCGGCATCGGCGTGATCCCGGCCGACGTCGGCCTGCAGTACGGCCTGTCCGGCGCCAACATCCGTGCGTCGGGCGTGGACTGGGACATCCGCCGCGACAACTGCGTCGGCCTGGCCTACCCCGAGCTCGACTGGAAGGTCTGGACGCACCCCGACGGCGACTCGTTCGCCCGGTTCTGGGTGCGCCTCCAGGAGGTCCGCGAGGCCTCCAAGATGGTCGACCAGCTCTGCGACGGGCTGCCCAGCGGCCCGATCATGAGCAAGGTGCCCCGCATCATCAAGGTGCCGGCGGGTGAGGCCTGGGTCTCGACCGACAACCCGCTCGGCGAGATGGGCTACTACATCGTGAGCCAGGGCGACCTCACGCCGTTCCGGGTGAAGATCCGCTCGGCCAGCTTCAACAACGTGTCGATCACGCCGTGGCTGCTGCGGGGCGTCTACGTGCCCGACATCATCACGATCCTGGCGTCCCTCTACTTCATCCTGGGGGACATCGACCGATGACGGGCGTCCTCTCCGCGATCGAGCTCGCGTACTGGCAGCAGACCGTCATCCGGCTGCTCGCCGGGCTGGTGGCCGTGCTGCTGCTGACGGGCGGCGTCGTCTACCTGTACCTCTTCAAGTTCGTCTCCTTCATGCAGAGCCGCCTCGGCCCCATGGAGGCCGGTCCGTACGGCTCGCTCCAGCTGCTCGCCGAGGTCGGCAAGTGGCTGCAGAAGGAGGACATCTCCACCTCCGAGTCCGACAAGTTCATCTTCGGGCTCGCACCGGCGGTCGTCCTGGTGTCGACGTTCCTCATGTTCGTCGTCATCCCCGCCGGACCGAACGCCGTCATGGCCGACCTCAGCACGGGCATCTACTACGTGCTCGCTATCTCGTCGCTGTCGGTCATCGGCATCCTGATGGCCGGCTGGGCCTCGGCCAACAAGTACGCCCTGATGGGTGCCCTCCGCGCCGGCGGCCAGCTCATCGCCTACGAGCTCCCGCTGGTGCTCGGCGTCATCGGCGTGGTCATCCAGGCCGGCAGCCTGAACCTCCAGGACATCGTGTACGCCCAGTCCGAGGGTCAGATCTTCGGCTGGGGTGGGATCGGCAACCCGTACATCCTCACGCAGTTCGTCGCCTTCGTGGTCTTCATGATCGCCGTGCAGGCCGAGCTGACCCAGACCCCGTTCGACATGCCGATCGCAGAGTCCGAGCTGGTCGCCGGCTACCAGGTCGAGTACTCCGGCATCCGGTTCCTCGTCTACTTCATCGCCGAGTTCGCCACTGCCGTCGGATTCGCCGCCATCGCCTCCACGCTCTTCCTCGGCGGCTGGGCGTTGCCCGCCGACTGGGGCCTGTCCGACACCGCCATGCACGTGATCGGTCCGATCAACGTGTCGATCAAGGCGGTCATCCTCGTCGGCGTCGTGTTCTGGGTCCGCTTCAGCTTCCCCCGCTTCCGTGAGGATCAGCTGCAGCGCCTGGCCTGGAAGGTCCTGATCCCGCTGTCGCTCGCCAACATCGTCGTGACCGCGGTCCTGAAGGTGGTGTTCTGATGGCTCCCAAGCCGCCAAAGCCCCAGGTCCCGGGCGTGCTCAAGGGCCTCGGCGTCACGCTGCGCACGGCCAAGGAGACGATCTTCCCCGACGGCATGCTCAAGCCGCCGTCGCCCTCCAAGGGTGCGGCCACTGTGCAGTACCCGCGCGAGAAGGAGACGCCGGCGCCCCGTGCCCGCGGCGTGATCGCGCTCAAGGAGGACAACTGCACGGCGTGCATGCTGTGCGCCCGTGAGTGCCCCGACTGGTGCATCTACATCGAGGCCCACAAGACGCTCGCCCCGCCCCGCCGGGAGGGCGGCAAGCCCCGCTCCGTGAACGCGCTGGACCGCTTCGACATCGACTTCGCCCTCTGCATGTACTGCGGCATCTGCGTCGAGGTCTGCCCGTTCGAGGCGCTGTTCTGGAGCCCCGAGTACGAGTACTCCGAGGTCCACATCGCGGACCTCCTCCACGACAAGTCCCGGCTGGGCCAGTGGATGGAGACGGTGCCGGACTTCGAGGCGTACGAGTCGGGCTCCGAGGCCAAGGTCAAGAAGGTGCCGCGATGATGGGTCTGCTCGCGGCCGCGTCGACGACCACGTTCGACACCCCGGCCAACGTGGTGTTCGCCGTGCTGGCGGTCGTGATGATCCTGGCCGCCGTCCGCGTGGTCACGACCAAGAACATCGTCCACGCCGCCCTGTGGCTGATCATCGTCCTGGGCGGCAACGGCATCATCTACCTGCTGCTGCAGGCGGAGTTCGTCGCCATGACCCAGTTCCTGGTCTACCTGGGCGCCATCGTCGTGCTGTTCCTGTTCGGGATCATGCTCACCCGGGCGCCGCTCGGGCGTTCCGACGACCTGGACAACGACCAGAAGTGGATGGGCATCGCGGTCTCGCTGATCCTGGTCGCCGTCATCGGCTACTCGCTGATCAAGACCTACAAGGACGACAAGCTCAACTTCGCCGGCGTGAAGAACGCGGGGACCAACGCCGCGACCCAGGACGTGGCCACGGCCATCTTCCGCGACTACCTCGTCCCGTTCGAGGTCGTCTCGGTCCTCCTGCTCGCCGCCCTCATCGGGGCCATCGTCCTGGCCAGGCGGGACTGACATGCTGCTGAACCAGTTCCTCCTCCTTGCCGCGGCGCTGTTCTGCATCGGCGTCTACGGCGTGATCGTCCGCAAGAACGGCGTGCTCGTCCTGATGTCGATCGAGCTGATCCTCAACGCGGTCAACATCAACCTGATCGCGTTCAGCACGTTCTGGGGCCTGGGTGGCCAGGTGTTCGCGCTCTTCGTCATCGCAGTCGCGGCGGCCGAGGTGGGCGTCGGCCTGGCGATCGTGTTGCTCATCTACCGGAACAAGCGCTCCATCGACATCGACGAGCTCGACGAGTTGAAGGGCTGACGCAGCGGATCATGTGGTTCTTCACGCACGTCTGGATCGTCCCGGCCCTGATGGCCCTGTCGTTCCTGCTGATCCTGCTCTTCGGCAAGAAGATGCCCAAGAAGGGTGCCGAGATCGGCATCTTCATGGTGGCCGTCTGCCTGCTGTTCGCCCTGGCCACGGCGTGGAACTGGGCCACCTGGAACCACGACGCTCCCGAGGTGTCGCCGCACGACTCCGAGGAGCAGGCGCTGGCGGTCGAGGCCGGCGCGCTGTCGAACGTCCCGTCCGAGTGCTCCAAGCTGGCCGAGGAGGCCCGTTCGCACGGCGGCGGCGCCGGGGCGGCCGAGGGCCACGACGCCGGGTCCGGCTCGCACGGCGAGGAGGGCGCGGCGGCCACCGGCACCGGTGTCGGTGAGACGGCGTCCCCCGCGGTCGCCACCTCCGGCGGCGGCGAGGAGTCCGAGGCCATCACCCGGCCGGTCGTGCGCTGCGCCACCTGGATCGACACGGCGAACTCGTCGATCACCTGGGGCACCCAGATCGACGGCCTGTCGGTGATGATGCTCGTCGTCGTCACGCTGATCTCGCTGCTCGTGCACGTCTTCTCCACCGACTACGTGCACGGCGACCGCCGCTACACGCACTACTTCGCCTTCCTGTCGCTGTTCACCGCCTCGATGCTGTTCTTCGTGCTCAGCGAGAACACGCTGCAGATGATCGTGGGCTGGGAGCTCGTCGGCGTCTGTTCGTTCGCACTGATCGGCCACTGGTGGGAGGAGAAGCCCAACTCCGACGC
>JAEXGP010000403.1 GCA_023450775.1 Actinomycetes bacterium
ACGATGTCGGCGTGACCGGCGTGACGGGCGGTCTCCTCGATGAGGTGCAGCAGGATCCACCGCAGGTCGACCGCCCCGCCCCGGTCGGGCGACGCGCAGCGGTCGTCCAGGTCCGCCGCCGCGATCACCGCGTCGATCCGGGGCCACAGCGCTCGGTAGTCGGCGACGGCGGCCTCGAGCGTGTCCCCGTCCGCAGGGGTGTCGTCGGGGATCTCCAGCGGCTCGCCGGCGAAGCGGATCAGGATCCACACGATCTCGGCGCGGGCCACGTGCCGCGCCAGCCAGAGCGGGCTCGTGCCCGAGTCGACCGGCGACCACCGGGCCCGGTCCTCGGGCAGGCCGTCGAGCTTCTCGGCGAACGACTCGCGCTGGTACTGCAGGAGACCGAGCGCGGCGGCGCGCTCGTCGCCGGTCATCCTGGGCGGCTTCCTGTCGACCATGGCCCGAGGCTACGACCGCCCCTGCGGCCTCCCCATGACCCGCCGGTACAGTCCGGGCCATGACCGACCACGGCGAGGCTCCGAGCGGGGGGCGCACCGTCGCCGTCGTGCTCGCAGCCGGGTCCGGGTCCCGGTTCCAGGGAGCGGGTCACAAGCTGCTGGCCGACGACGACGGCGTGCCGGTCGTGCGGCGGGCGGTGGCCGCGGCGGTCGACGCCGCCATCGGCGACGTGGTCGTCGTCACCGGCGCGGCCGACCTCGCCACTGCGCTGGCGGGCCTGGACGTCGACGTGGTCGTGAACCCGGCCTGGGCGGACGGACAGGCGTCGTCGCTGCGCCACGGGGTGGCGGCGGCCGACGAGCGGGGCGCGTCGGCGGTCGTCGTCGGCCTCGGCGACATGCCCGATGTCGGTGCCGAGGCGTGGCGAACGGTGGCGGCGGCCGATGGGTCGCTGGTGACCGCCTCGTTCGGCGGCCGCTCCAGCCCGCCGGTGCGGATCGACCGCTCGCTGTGGGACCAGCTGCCGTCGTCGGGCGACGAGGGGGCCCGGGTGCTCATGCGGGCGCGGCCCGAGCTGGTGTCGACCGTGGAGGTGCCCGGATCCGCGCGCGACGTCGACCGGATCGACGACCTGCGCGTCACGGGCGACGAGCCTGGCGACCCACGTGGTGGGAGCCGGGAGGGCCGCGCGGCCGAGGACGACCGCGCCGCGGTGCGGGAGCTGCTCGGGCGCGAGCCGCTGGCGCCGTTCGACGTCGTCGTGCGGCGGGCCGACGGCACGCCGATGGTGATCCGCAACGCACCGCTGCTGCCCGACGGCCGCCCCATGCCCACCCGCTACTGGCTGGTCGATCCCGAGCTCAACCGCGAGATCGGCCGCCTGGAGTCCGCCGGCGGCGTGGACGCGGCCGAGGCCGACGTGGACCGCGACGAGCTGGCGGCCACCCACGCCCGCTACGCGGCCGAGCGCGACGCCGCGATACGGGCGGGGCACCAGGGTCCGCGCCCGTCGGGCGGCGTCGGCGGCACCCGCACCGGGGTCAAGTGCCTGCACACCCACTACGCGCACCACCTGGCCACCGGTGACGACCCGGTCGGACGGTGGGTCGAGGAGCGGCTGCCGCCCGCGCTGCTCGGCGTCGGCCGGGTGGTGGGTGCGGCACCGTCGCCCCGACCCGGGTCCGGCGAGGCGCACCGACCTGACAGCTCCGAGCGGGAGGGCGCAGACTCGGAGCCGGCCCCGGAGCGGGCCGGCACCCGACCCTCGGATCCCGACCTGCCGGAGGAGCCCCCACGTGGCTGAACCCGTCGCCGCCATCGACTGCGGCACCAACTCCGTCCGCCTGCTCGTGTCCGACGGCGACCGGCCGCTCGTGCGCCTCATGCGGATCACCCGGCTGGGCCAGGGCGTGGACGCCACGGGCCGCCTGGACCCCGAGGCGGTCGAGCGCACGCTGGCCGTGCTGCGGGAGTACCGCGCCGAGATGGACCGACTGGGAGCGACCCGGGTTCGCATGGCCGCCACCTCCGCGTCCCGGGACGCCTCCAACCGGGACGAGTTCTTCGACGCCGCAGAGGCGATCCTGGGCACCCGGCCGGAGCTGCTGTCCGGCGAGGAGGAGGCCCAGCTGTCCTACCGCGGCGCCACGGCCTCGCTGGATCCGACCGACGGGCCGTTCGTCGTGGTCGACATCGGCGGCGGCTCCACGGAGTTCGCGGTCGGCGGTACGCAGCTCGAGGGGGCGGTGTCGGTCGACATGGGCTGCGTCCGGCTGACCGAGAAGTACCTCCACAGCGACCCGCCGCTGCCCGAGGAGCTGTCGAACGCGCTGTCGATCGTGGAGCAGCACCTGCAGGACGTGGAGCGGGTGCTCCCCGGCGTGAGCGCCCCCACCCGCTTCATCGGGCTGGCGGGGACGGTGACCAACGTGGCTGCGGTCGAGATCGGCCTCACCACCTACGACCCCGAGGTGATCCACCACTTCGTGCTGACCCACGAGGCGGCCGAGGACGTGTTCCGCACGCTGGCGACCGAGCGGCTCGCCGACCGGGTGCACAACCCGGGTCTCGAGCGCGAGCGGGCCGACGTGATCGTGGGCGGCTGCTGCGTGCTGGTGCAGCTGTTCCGGACGTTCGGCTTCGAGGAGTGCCTGGTGTCGGAGTCCGACATCCTCGACGGCCTGGTGATGTCGCTGCTCGATCCGGTCTGAGCGGCGGGCCGCCCCCTGCCGCCGGACGGGATGCGGAATCGTCCGGACGGCGGATCACGGCCTGACGGTCGGTATGCTCCGCCGGTGCTGCGCCGCAAGCCGCTCCCGGATCCGACGATCGCACCGGTGACGCTCACCGGTCGTCGCGTCCTGCTGCGGCCGCTCAGCGTCCACGACTTCGACGCCTGGCGCGAGGTGCGCCGGCGCTGCAACGACTGGCTCACCAAGTGGGAGCCGCGGCGCATCCCGGGCCAGCCCGACACGGTCGAGGACCGCGCCGCGTTCTCGTCCCGCTGCTCGGTGCGCATGCGGGAGATCCAGCTGGGCACGGGCTACGGGTTCGGCATCTTCGTCGACGGCGAGTTCGCCGGCGAGATCAACGTGAACTCGATCCACCGGGGCGCGCACCAGAGCGCGTACGTCGGCTACTGGATCGACGAGGCGCTCGCCGGGCAGGGCTACATGCCCGAGTCGGTGGTGGCGGTGCTGCGGTTCTGCTTCGAGCAGCTGCTGCTGCACCGGGTGCAGATCTCGATCATCCCGCGCAACAACGCCAGCCGTCGCGTGGTCGAGAAGCTCGGCATCCGGGCCGAGGGCGTGGCCGAGCGCTACCTGGAGATCAACGGGGTGTGGGAGGACCACATCAGGTACGCGATCACGGTCGAGGAGTGGGACGCCCGCCGCGACGAGCTCGTCAACAACTGGCTCCTCTAGGCGACCCGCCGGCATATGGGGGTCGCGCCCGGACAAGGAGTGTCCCCTGGGACCCGCAGATCCCTGACGGGTCAGTCCGACGACGAGATCTTCCGCTGGAGCGCCGCCAGGCGCTCGGCGAACGCCGGCTGGTCCATGGACCACAGCTGGTCCACCAGCTCCCGCTCGACCGCCTCGTCGTGGTCGTCGATCGACGCCACGTCCAGGATCGTGGCCCGCACCCGCTGGGTGAGCTCCCGAGGGGCCGACGCCGCCCGGGCCGCCATGGCCACTGCGGTGTCGACGAGCTCGTCGTCGTCGACGCAGCGCCACACCAGCCCCACCCGTTCGGCCTCGGCGCCGTCGAGCGCCTGACCGAACACGACCGCCGCCATCGTCGCCTGCAACCCGGCCGCCCGCTGGAACATCCACGTGTGGCCGCCGCCCGGGTGGATGCCCAGGTCCAGGAAGCGCGTGTCGAACCGGGCGGAGCGACCCGCCAGACGGACGTCGCACCCGAGCGCCAGGTTCATGCCGGCACCGACGGCGGCACCGTTGACCGCCGCGATCGTGGGCAGCGGGGAGTGGGCGATGCGCAGGAACCCCGCGTAGATCGCCTCCAGTCCCTCGCGCCGCGACTCGCCGAGCTGCGACAGGTCGGCGCCGGCGCAGAACGCCGGTCCGGCGCCGGTGACGACGAGCGCTCCGATCGTCTCGTCCGCCTCGAGCGCCTCGACCTCGTCGACGATCGCGGCGCACAGCTCCATGGAGAGGGCGTTGCGGCGGGCGGGGTCATCGAGCGTGAGCAGGGCGACGCCGTCGCGGCGTTCGACGTGGACCTGGGCCATCGTGTGCGCACTCCTGTGTGACGGCGGGCGGACGACCGGCCGGTCGGGCCTGACGTCCGTCCGGGGCCGGTAGGGTCGACCCGATGGGGAGCGCGGACCTGCACACGCTCGTGGTGGCGGAACTGTACCCATGGCCCCCGGTGGACGGATACCGCCAGCGGATGCACCACATCATCGGCGGGCTCACCCAGGCCGGGCCGGTCGACGTGGTGGCGCCGCTGCGCCCGGGCACCCCCGAACCGGTGCAGCCGCCGTGGGACGGTGTCGCCCGCACGCTGACCGCGCCGATGGGCGAGCCGGCCGGACCGAGGACGTGGCTGCCCGAGTGGGTCCGGGCCGACGTGCCCCGGCGACTCCTCGGCCTGGACTGGTCAGAGCTCGTCTCGTCGATCGCCACGTGGCAGGACCGCTACGACCTGATCTGGTACTCCCACGTGGACGCCTGGCTGCCCACCCACGACCTGTTCGGCGCCACGCCGGCCATCGTCGACTTCGACAACCTGGAGAACCTGTCCATGCGCCTGCGGCGGCGCATCCCGCCCCGCATCGACCCGGCCGACGGCGTGAAGGGCCGTGCGGCGACGGTCGCCCGCTGGGCGACGTCGCGTGGCTTCGACGTGGTGGACGAGCGGCGCTGGGACGCGGTCCAACGCCGGTGTGCGTCCGAGGTCGACCACGTCGTCGTGTGCAGCGACCTGGACGTCGAGCGCAGCGGCTGCCCCAACGCGGTGGTCGTCCCCAACGGGGCCGAGGCGCCGGCGGTCGTCCGTGCCGATCGCCGGGAGCTGCACGCCGACGCGCCGGTGCTGCTGTTCGTCGGCGCCCTGGACTACGAGCCGAACACCGAGGCCATGAGCTGGTTCCTCCGCGAGGTCTGGCCGGTCGTGCACGCCGGCCGTGCCGACGTGGTGCTGCACGTGGTCGGTCGCGGCGCCGACGCGCTCGGCTCCGAGGCCCACGCCGACGGCGTGGAGCTGCTCGGCAAGGTGGACGACCTGCAGGCCGAGCTCGACCGGGCCGACGTGTCGATCGTGCCGATCCGCGTCGGCGCGGGCACCCGCCTGAAGGTGATCGAGGCGCTCGCCAACCACCTGCCGATGGTCACGACGACCGTCGGGTGCGAGGGCATCGCGGTGGCCCACGGCCGGACGGCGCTGATCGCCGACGACGCCGAGTCGTTCGCCGGCGCGGTCCTGCGACTCGTCGCCGACGGCGACCTGCGCCAGCGGCTGGCCGACGAGGGCCGCGAGCTGTTCGACGAGCACTACACCTGGTCGCGCATCCGCGACGGCGTGGAGCGCCTCGCCCGCGACACGGTCGCGGCCCACCAGCCGGCCGGCTGACCGTCGGCCGGCACCCTCCTGGCCTTTGTTCCACCGTTTCGACGCCGCAGCGTCGAAACGGTGGAACAGAGCAGAGCGGTCGTCAGTCGCGGACGACGGCGGGGGAGTGCCGGAAGAACTGCTCGACGTCGCGCTCGTAGCGGTACACGGGGGCTGCGTCGCCGACGGTCCGCCGCAGCCGCACGGCCTCGATGAACGCCCGCACCGCCTCGGCCGACGTGTACTCGTAGCGGAACCCCAGCTCCTTGAGCCGCCGGTTGTCCACGCCGCGGCCGTAGCGCAGCAGCAGCCGGTACTCCTCGGGCAGGTCGACGATGCCGAGCCGGGCGAGCGGCGCGGTGAGCAGCCCGGTGCCGTACGGCGGGAGGGCGATCGTGCGCTTGCCGCAGATCGCCGCCACCTCGGACCACGGCAGCAGCCCGTCGCCGGCGACGTTGTAGACGCCGGGCAGGTCGTGGTCGAGCGTGAAGAGGATCGAGCGGATCACGTCGTCCTCGTGGACGAACTGGAACCGCGGGTCGAACCCGGCGAGCGACGGCACGAGCGGCAGGTCGAGCGCACGGCTCAGCGGCGTCTCGATGTCGGCACCGATCACGTTCGAGAACCGCAGCAGCGCCACGTTCACGTGCGGGTTGTCCTCGGCGAAGTCGCGCACGTAGCCCTCGACCGCGTCGAGCGACCGCTCGACCGGGGTGCGGGGGATGCTCGAGCGGGGCGTGCTCTCCGTGAACCAGATCGGGTCCGAGGGCGAGCAGCCGTAGACCATGGTCGAGGACTTCACGATCACCGATCGGACGGTCGACGACGGCGCGGACGCCGCGGCGAACAGGTTCATGGTGCCGATCACGTTGATCTCGTGCGTGGCCCGCTGCGACATCTGCGTGGGGTCGACCACCAGGAACGTGTGGATGATCGTGTCGATCTGCGCGGCCCGCACGATGCGGGCGAGGATCGAGTAGTTGGCGTCGACCCGCACGTACTCCGTGCGCTCGAGCTCGACCGTCGGCTCGGTCGTGTCGAGCCCGACGATGACGTCGACGTTCTCGTCGGTCTCGAGCGCCTGCGCCACGCGGCCGCCCCAGAAGGTGCCGAGCCCGGTGACCAGCACGCGGCTGGGACGCGTCCGCCCGCGGTCGGGGCTCACCCGAACCACACAGAGCGACGCTGGCGGAGCATGTCGTAGAGCGCGGCCTGGATGCGGTCGCGGATCGCCTCGGACTCGTCCATGACCCTCGACCTCGAGTACCGGTCCTGGTCGGGTGGCACGTCGAAGTGCACGGGGTCGAGCACGCGCAGCTTGAACTTCGCGGGCAGGTACACGCCGATGCCGGCCGGACCGAACAGGAGCATGTTCGCGGTGACCGGGGCGTACGGCATGCCGATGACCGACGCCAGGTGCGGCACACGCACGAGCGTGGGCATGGACTCCTCGGCACCGACGACGGCGATCGGCACCACGGGCACACCGGCGCGCATGGCGATCTCGACGAAGCCGCCGCGGCCGAACCGCCGCAGCTGGTACCGCTCGTTCCAGGTCTTGGCCGGACCCTTCACGCCCTCGGGGAAGTCCAGCACCAGCTGACCCTGCTCGGCGAGCAGGCGGTAGGCGTTGTCGGGATGGCCGGGCACGCCACCGAGCCGCGACCACAGCGTGCCGACGACGGGGATGCGCCGGAACAGGTTGTCGGCGAGCCCGTAGACCGGACGCCCGAGCTCCTCCTCGATGCCGTGCATGATCACCGGCGCGTCCGACGGGATCGCCGCCGCGTGGTTGGCGACCAGCAGCGCGCCGCCCTCGGTGGGGATCTTCTCCAGCCCGTCCCACTCGGCCCGGAACCACTGGCGGTAGATCGGGTCGTAGAGGCGCCGGGCGAGTGCCCGCATGTTCTCGGACCGACCCCACTCGTCGACGTCGGACAGCCGCACCTCGGCGGCATCCGCGTCCTCGGCGTCGTCCAGCTCCTCGCTCGGGACCGGCACCAGGGCCCGGGTGGCGACGGGCTCGCGGTCGGCGAGCTCGGCGGTCAGCTCCACGGACTCCAGCTCGTCCAGGCCGGCCGTGGCGTCCACGCCGCCCTCCTCCGAGTCCTCCGCTGACGACATGTCGGCGATGTTAGGTGCCCGCCGCTCGGCGGGCAGACGGCACCTCAGCGCCGTCAGGACACGTTCCAGTTGTACGTCTGCTTGGTGAGCTGGAGGTAGATCACGGACTCGGTGCCGACCACCCCGGGGACCTTGCGGATCCGGTCGTTCAGCAGGCTGAGCAACGCCTGGTCGTCGGGGACGAAGACCTCGGCGAGGATGTCGACGGTGCCGGCGGTGAGCACCAGGTAGTCGACCTCCTCGAACTTCTCGAGCTGCGCGGCGACCTCGCGAACGTCACCCTCGACCTTGATGAGGATCATCGCCTGGCGGAGCAGGCCCAGCTGCAACGGGTCGGTGACGGCCACGATCTGCATGACCCCGTTCTCCAGCAGGCGCTGGACCCGCTGGCGGACGGCGGCCTCGGACAGGCCCACCTCCTTGGCCAGCTGGGTGTACGGCCGGCGGCCATCCACCTGCAGATGGCGGATCAGCTCCGCGTCGATGTCGTCCACGAGTTGGTCTGCCATCAGCCCGATTGTGGCGATGCCGAACGACGTTCGGCAAGGATTCGTCGTCAGCGGCATCCCATTCCACGGATTTCGCAGCCTGGCGGCCTCCGACGACGCACCTCGACGGTGCGTTCGGGCGGCGGGCTCAGTCCCGTCCGAGCGAACGGCGGAAGAACCGGGCGATCCACCCCGCGACTCGGTCCTGGTCGAGCGGCGTGGCGGGGGGAGCGAGCGAGGCGAGACCGGTCTCGACCACCTCCGCGCCGATCGCGTCGCGGCGCATCTCCATGAGCGTGGCCGACAGGTCGGGCACGAACTCGGGGTGGCCCTGCACGCAGAAGACGTGGTCGCCCACCCGGTAGGCGCCCACGGGGCAGTACTCCGCGGTGGCGACGAGCTCGGCGCCGTCGGGCAGCCGGGTCACCTGGTCGCGGTGGCTCATGAGGATGGTGAAGCGTTCCACGTCGTCCATCCACGGTGCCGGCGCGACGACGTCGAACGTTCGGCCGCCCACGCCCCAGCCGACGTCGGCCCGCTGGACGTGGCCGCCCAGCGCGAGCGCGGTGAGCTGGTGGCCGAAGCAGATCCCGGCGTGCGGCCGGCGCTCGGCGGCCAGCCGGGCGATGAGGTCTCGGACGTCGTGGATCCAGCCCTCGTCCTCGTACGCGGAGCGTCGGGACCCCGACGTCATCCAGGCGTCGCACTCGTCCAGGTCGGTGGGCAGCTCGCCGGCGGTCGCCTCGTAGATCCGGATGTCGAGGCCGTGGGGCTCGAACGCGGCCGGGTAGAGCTCCGTGTAGTCGCCGGCGACCGCTGCGGGCCCCGGGTCCAGGTGGTCGCAGAGGAGCAGGCCGACCTGCAGCCGGTCGCCCGTGTGCGCCTCCGCCGCGTCCGCGACCTCGCCGGAGCTCACCGGAACGTGAACACCTTGTCGGCGGCGGCACCCGGCGCCGGACCGATCAGCCCGCGCGAGCGCAGCTCGGGCAGCAGGCCGTCGCCCACCCGCCACGCCTCCTCGAGGTGCGGGTACCCGGACAGGATGAACTCGCGGAACCCGATCCGGTGGTACTCCTCGATCCGGTCCGCGACCTCCTGGTGGCTGCCGACCAGGACGGTGCCCGCGCCGCCCCGGACCAGGCCGACGCCCGCCCACAGGTTGGGGGCGATCTCGAGCGCCCGCGGGTCGTCGGGCACGCCGTCGGTGCCCTGGTGCAACTCGGCCATGCGCTGCTGCCCCACCGATGCGGTGGCGGCGAAGTCGGCCCGGGCCGCGGCGACGGCCTCGGGGTCCATCCCCCGCAGCAGGCGGGCGGCCTCGTCCCACGCCTCGTCCGCGGTGTCGCGGGTGATCACGTGGAAGCGGATGCCGAACTCGAGCGGCCGGTCCGCCGGGCGGTCGGCCGCCGCGGCGAGCGACCGCATCCGCTCGACGCGCTCGGCGACCATCTCGGGCGGCTCGCCCCAGGCCAGGTAGGTGTCGACGTGCTGCGCGGCCACCTGCTCCGCTGCGTCGGAGGCGCCGCCGAAGAAGATCGGGGGCGGGGCGACCGGCGAGTTGCGGGTGGTGGCCCGCTCGACCCGGTAGAACTCGCCGTCGAAGTCGAACGACTCCGACATCAGCGCGCCGCGCAGGATCGTCAGGAACTCGCCGGCGCGGCGGTAGCGGTCGTCCTTCGGCCGGAAGTCGCCGAAGCGGGCGAGCTCGCTCGGCTCGGCGCCGATCACGATGTTCACCAGCAGTCGCCCTCCCGACATCTGCTGGTAGGTCGCCGCCATCTGCGCCGCCTGGGTCGGGTTCAGCAGCCCGGGTCGGAACGCGACCAGGAACCGGAGTCGCTCCGTCAGCGGGATCAGCGACGCCGTCGAGATCCAGGCGTCCTCGCAGCCGGTGCCGCAGGGGGTGAGCACGGCGTCGAAGCCGAGCTGGTCGCACGCGGTGGCGATCTGGGCCAGGTACGAGTGCGACGGCGGGCGGGCCGACTGCGGCGAGCTCGGCACGACGTCGCGGCTGTCGCCGCCGGTGGGCAGGAACCAGTGGACCGCGATCGGCGAGCGCTCGACCGTGGGGGAGTCGGGGGAGGGTTCGGTCACCGGGAAAGTGTCGCGCCCGCCCGGTCGGACCAACGAACCGGGTTCGGCGTCAGGGGCGCGCGCCGCGTCGGCGTACCGGGTGGTCGGGAGACGACCACGGCGTGCGACGAAACGCAGCTGCGACCGCCTCAGTGGCCGCCGGTGAGCCGGTCGAGCAGGCCCTCGAGCACGCGAGCGGGGCGCCGGCGACGGGCCTCGCGCCGGTCGGTCGCGCCGGCGAGCACGCGCCCGGCGTTCACGCCCACCCAGCGCAGGGGCTCGGGCTCCCAATCGGGCGAGCGGTGGTCGACCCAGGGCAGGCGGACCAGGTCGGTGTCGCGTCCGAGCACGAGGTCGGCCAGGGTCCGGCCGGCCAGGTTCGTGGTCGACACCCCGTCGCCCACGTAGCCGCCGGCCTCGCCCAGGCCGGTGGCGCGGTCCAGACGGATCGACGCCGCCCAGTCGCGAGGCACGCCCAGAGGGCCGCCCCAGTGGTGGGTGATCGCTGCGTCGCGCAGCGCGGGGAAGAGCTGGCGCAGGACGGCGGCGAGCTCCTCGGCCACGCCACGGTCACGGTCGTACGCGTCCTTGACGGCGGAGCCGAAGTGGTACGGCGCGCCCCGGCCGCCGAACGCGAATCGACCGTCAGCCGTGCGCTGGCCGTAGATGAGCAGGTGGCGGCCGTCGCTGAACGTCTCGCGCTCCCGCAGCCCGATGCGTTCCCAGACGTCCTCGGGGAGCGGCTCGGTGGCGATCATGAGCGAGTAGAGCGGGAGCATCCGGCGCCGCTCGCCGGGCAGCAGCGCGGTGTAGCCCTCGGTGCAACGCAGCACCGTGTCGGCCGAGACGGTGCCGCGGGCCGTGGCCACCCGACCGCGGCGGATCGACGTCACCCGACTGTCCTCGTGGATCGTGGCGCCGGCCCGCTCGACGGCGTGCGCCAGCCCCCGGACGAGGCGGGCGGGGTGCACGGCGGCGCAGTGCGGCGTGTAGGCGCCGCCGATCCCGCCGACCGGCCGGACGCGCTCCGCCATCTGCGCCGGGCCGAGCCAGCGGTCATCCGCGTCCTCGAAGCCCCAGCGATGGCGCTCGTCGACGTAGCCGCGGAGCCGCGGGACGTGTGCAGGGTTGGTGGCCACCGTGACCGTGCCGCCGTGCGCCCAGTGGCAGTCGATCCCGAGTCGCTCGACCTCGGAGCCCACCACGCCCACGGTGTCGATCATCGCCCGGTGCTGGTCGACCGCGGCCTGGCGTCCGGCCTGGACGGCGAGGTGGTCGAGCGACGTCGGGAAGAGCGCCGAGCACCAGCCGCCGTTGCGGCCCGACGCGCCGAAGCCGCAGACCTCGGACTCGAGCACGACGACGCGGCAGTCGGGCGCGTGCTCGCGCAGGTACAGGGCGGTCCACAGCCCGGTCAGACCGCCGCCGACGATCGCGACGTCGGCCTGTATGTCACCCGACAGCGCGGGCCGCGGCGTCAAGGCGTCACCGCAGGTCTCGAGCCACAGGCTCCGACTCCGCACGTGGTCCGGGGTGCTCACGCCCGGCACGCTACGACGCCCGGGTCCCGCCGGTCGGGGCCGGTCCGGGTGCCGGCGTGACGAGAGCCACTCTTCCGAGGCCGTCGGGTCCACCCCTAGCGTTGGCGCATGTCCCTCGACGTGCAGGTGTTCGACGACAAGGTCACGATCGACCTCGGTGGCGTGGACCAGGTCTGGTGCCTCAAGCGCCACCTCGAGATCCCGATGGTGCACATCACCTCGGCCCGGGTCGGTTCGGTGCACGACGTGAAGGAGGGGCTCGGCTGGCGCGTCGGCGGCGGCTACGTGCCGGGTCGCCTCGCCACGGGGCACTTCACCGTGCCTGGCCGGCCCGACGCCCGGCAATTCTGGTGCGTCTATCGGGACAAGGAGGTGCTGATCATCGACACCTCGCTCGACCACCCGGCCCGCGTGGTGCTCCAGCACCCCGACCGCGAGCGCCTGGCCTGGTTCATCGGCGAGCGCATCCCGCCGGGCCAGCGCGCCTGACCCGCGGCGGCACTGACCCGCGGCGCCTCGTTCTGTTCCACCTTCTCGACGCTGCAGCGTCGAAAAGGTGGAACGAAACGAACGTGGGCGGTGCCGAGCTCGGCCGACCGGCTCAGCCGGCGAGCTCGGCGGCGAACTCGGCGAACGCGTCCACGTACCGGTCGACGTGCGTCTCGTCGTGCTGGACCGACAGCGTCCACTGCTCCTCGTCGCCGGGCGTCATGAACACGCCGCGGTTGACCATCCACGGGTAGCTCGCCGTGTAGAGGTGGATGTTGGTCTCCAGGAAATCCCGGTAGCAGGTGAGCGGCTCCGCCCGGTACGAGATGCAGCCCTTGCAGCCCAGGTCGACGGTGTGCGCCGGCAGGTCGTACTCGGCGATCACCGCGTCCATGCCGCCGGCGAGTCGGGCGCCGAGCGCGGCGAAGTGCACGTAGGCGTCGGCGGTCAGGATCCTGGTCAACGTGGCGAGCGACGCGGCGACCGACATGGGGTTGCCGTTGAACGTGCCCTGGTGCGCGGCGCCCTTGTTGATCTCGTCCATGATCTCCGCCTTGCCGCCGAAGGCGCCGATCGGGGCGCCGCCGCCGATGGCCTTGGCCCAGCTGGCCAGGTCGGGCTGCACACCGAAGCGCTGCTGCGCGCCGCCCTCGGCGATCGTCGCCCCGCACTTCACCTCGTCGAAGATGAGGACGACGCCGTAGCGGGTGCAGAGGTCGCGGACCGCCTGGAGGTAGCCGTCGGCCGGCACGACGATGCCGATGTTCATCATCACCGGCTCCATGATCAGGCAGGCGATCCGGTCGCCCTCGGCCTGGAAGAGCCGTTCGAGCGCGGCGGCGTCGTTGAACGGCACGACCCGGATCCACTGCGACAGGCCCTCGGGCATGCCCTTGGACTTGGGGGTGGCAGCGGGGGCATCCCGTCCGCCCATCACGTCGGCGCCGGGCAGCACCGAGTACATGAGCTGGTCGACGTGGCCGTGGTAGCTGCCCTCGATCTTGGCGATCACGTCGCGGCCGGTCGCGGCCCGGGCGACCCGGATGGCCGACATGTTCGACTCGGTGCCCGAGTTCGTGAACCGGACCTGGTCCACGTCGAACCGGCGGCACAGCTCCTCGGCCAGCGCCACGGTCGTCTCGACGGTGACGGCGAAGTGCATGCCGTTGCGCGCGGAGCGCTCGACCGCCTCGGCGACGATCGGGTGGGCGTGGCCGACGGCCATGGACCCGAAGCCGTTGTGGAAGTCGAAGTACTCGTTGCCGTCGACGTCCCACACCTCGGCACCGACGCCGCGGTTCAGGTACACCGGGTACGGATCGCCGAGCTGGAAGCTCGACGCCACGCCGCCCGGCATGGACTGCACGGCTCGCTCGTACAGGTCCTTGGACCCCTTGGTCCGGTCCAGCAGCGCCGGCATCTCCGTCGCCGCGATCTCCTCGGCCCGCTTCGTCAGCCGCTCGTCCCGCTCGCTCATCCTCGCTCCTCCGATCCGTCACCCGGGCTCCTGTGTGTGGATCCGGACACTCCGTGTGCCGGCGCGACCCCCATCTCCCGGTGGGCGCTCACCACTTGACCATCACGTGCTTGAGCTCCGTGTAGTGCTCGACGGCGTACTGCGACATGTCCTTGCCGTAGCCCGACTGCTTGAAGCCGCCGTGGGGCATCTCGGACACCAGCGGGATGTGGTCGTTGACCCACACGGTGCCGAAGCGCAGCCGAGCGCTCGCCTCCATGGCCCGGCCCACGTCCTTGGTGAAGACCGACGCGGCGAGCCCGTAGTCGACGTCGTTGGCCATGGCGATCGCGGCCTCCAGGTCCGACGCCTGCTGCACGGTCACGACCGGCCCGAACACCTCGCGCTGGACGATCTCGGCCTGCTGGTCCACGCCGATGATCACCGACGGCTCGTAGTAGAAGCCGTCGCCGTCCCGGGTGGAGCCGCCGGTCACGGCGGTGGCCCCGGCGGCGAGGGCCCGGTCGACGAAGCCCTGCACGCGCTCGCGCTGGGCGGCCGAGATGACCGGGCCGAGCTCGGTGCCCTCGTCGGTGGTCGGTCCGACGACCAGGTTCCTGGCCGCCTCGGTGATCGCCTCGACCGCGGCGTCGTGGATGCCGGCGCCGGCGATGACCCGGGTGGCGGCGGTGCAGTCCTGACCGGCGTTCCAGTACCCGCCGACCTTGATCGACTCGGCCACGACGTCCAGGTCGGCGTCGTCGAGCACGACGACCGGCGCCTTGCCGCCCAGCTCCAGGTGCACCCGCTTGAGCGACTTCGACGCCGCCTCGGCGATCGCCTTGCCGGTACCGACCGAGCCGGTCAGCGAGATCATCTCGACGAGCGGGTGGTCGACGAGCGTGGCGCCGGTCTGCTTGCCGCCGGCGATCACGTTGAGCACGCCGGCCGGGAAGATGTCGGCCGCGATCTCGGCCAGGAGAAGCGCGCTCATGGGCGTGAGCTCGGACGGCTTCAGCACCACGCAGTTGCCGGCGGCCAGCGCCGGGCCCAGCTTCCAGGCGGCCATCATGAACGGGTAGTTCCACGGGGCGATCGACGCCACGACCCCGAGCGGCTCGCGTCGCAGCATGGACGTGTAGCCCTCCAGGTACTCGCCGGCGCCCTGGGTCTCCATGGTCCGGCAGGCGCCGGCGAAGAAGCGGTAGCAGTCGACCGACGCCTCGATCTCGATGCCGGTCGCGGCGATCGGCTTGCCGGCGTTGAGGTGCTCGACGGCGATCAGGTCGTCCGCACGGGCCTCGATCGCGTCGGCGAACTTGAGCAGCGCGGACATGCGCTCGGCCGGGGTGGTGCGTCCCCAGCCCTGGAACGCCTCAGCGGCGGCGCGGCACGCGTCGTCGACGTCCTCGGCGCCCGAGTCGGGGGCCGTGAACACGACGGCGCCCGTGGCCGGGTCGACGATGTCCTCCGTCGCGCCGGAGCGGGCGGGCGCCCATTTCCCTCCGATGAAGTTCTGGTTGCGAACCTCTGTGACAGCCATGGCAGCGTCCTCTCTGAGGTAGGTGTGTGCGGGTCGGCACCGCGTTCCCCGGACCGGACGACTCGCGTCCGTTCCGGGGAGCGATCGTGCGAAGATGCACTCGGCCGCAATGGTGACGTGTGGCACGTTGCCATGGACGGCGAGGTGAATCGTTGCAGTAAGGTACCAAACCATTCGGAATCCATGGCACGTGTGGGAGACCGCTGCGAATGTCACAGTCCACGGAGACAGATCCCGGAACGGTCGCAGACGGTGATGCCGCGAACCGCGGCGCCCCGCCGGTCGTCCGCCTCGAGCAGGTCACCAAGCACTTCGGCGACTTCGTCGCGGTCGAGGAGGCGGACTTCGACATCGCCGAGGGCGAGTTCTTCTCCATGCTCGGCCCGTCGGGCTGCGGCAAGACGACGACGCTGCGGATGATCGCCGGGTTCGAGCAGCCCACGGCGGGCCGCATCCTCCTGCAGGGCCAGGACGTGTCCCGCACCGCACCTCACAAACGTGACGTGAACACGGTCTTCCAGAACTACGCGCTGTTCCCCCACATGAACGTGTTCGACAACGTCGCGTTCGGGCTGCGCAACAAGAAGGTGAAGGACGCGGAGGTCCGCACCCGCGTGCACGAGATGCTCGAGGTCGTCCGCCTGCCCGAGTTCGCCGAACGCCGGCCCAACCAGCTCTCGGGCGGCCAGCAGCAGCGCATCGCCCTGGCCCGGGCGCTCGTCAACATGCCCAAGGCACTCCTGCTGGACGAGCCGCTCGGCGCGCTCGACCTGAAGCTCCGCCAGGTCATGCAGCTGGAGCTCAAGCGCATCCAGCGCGACGTGGGCATCACGTTCATCTTCGTGACCCACGACCAGGAGGAGGCCCTGACCATGTCGGACCGCATCGCGGTCATGACCCAGGGCCGCGTCGACCAGATCGGCACCCCCACCCAGATCTACGCCCACCCGGCGACCACGTTCGTGGCGGGCTTCATCGGGACGGCCAACCTGCTGCCGGCCAAGGTCGTGTCGCAGACCGGCGACCAGGTCACGGTCGACTCGCTGCTGGGCACCCAGTTCCGCGTCCCCGCCGGCGGCCGCAGCCACGCGACCGGATCGGACGCCACGATCATGATCCGGCCCGAGCGGCTCGTGCCGGCCGGCGCCCCGCTCTACGGGGGCGAGGCCGCGGGCACGCTCGAGTGCACGGTGACCAGCCTGGTCTTCCAGGGGCCCGTGGTCCGCTGCCAGGTCCGGACCCAGACGGGCGCGGACCTGGTCGCCCACCTGGGCCCCGAGGACGATCCGGCCAGCCTGTCGGTCGGTTCGCCGATCACCATGACCTGGGCCTACGAGGGCGCCTACCTGGTGCCCGAAGCCATCGACGCCGCACACGCCGGCGTCACGTCCGTCGAGGACGACGAGACCGAGGCGGTCCCGGTCGGTTGACCCCGTCCGGACCCCGACGAGACCGGCTGAGGGACCGGTGCACCCACCCCGGCGTTGGCCGGCTGACAACGGAGGATCCATGGCGAACCGAGTGACCCGACGTCAGTTCATGACACGGTCCGGCCTGGTGCTGGGCGGAGCGATGATCGCACCGCAGGTGCTCGCGGCGTGCGGCGACGACGACGAGAGCGGCGACGGCGGCGGCAAGAGCTCCGCCGGCGTCTACTTCGAGAACTGGCCCGAGTACATCGACACGGCCGAGGACGGCTCCGTCGACGGCCCGGGCACGACGCTGGCGCTCTTCACGGAGCAGACCGGCATCCCGATCAAGTACACCGAGACCTTCAACGACAACAACGAGTTCTTCGCCAAGGTCCAGCCGCTGCTGTCGGCCGGCAAGCCGATCGGGCCGAACGTGACCGCCCCGACGTATTGGATGGTGGCCCGCCTGATCGGGTTGGACTGGGTCGAGAAGCTGCCGCTCGACAAGATCCCGAACTCCAAGAACCTGGTCGAGAACCTGGTCAAGCCGCCGTCGGACCCGACCGGCGAGTACTCCTTGCCGTGGCAGGCCGGCACCACCGGCATCGCCTACAACCTGAAGGCGACGGGCGGCAAGGAGCTCGCCACCATGCAGGACCTGTGGGACCCGGCCTTCAAGGGCAAGGTCTCGGTCCTCACCGAGATGCGCGACACGATCGGCCTGATCGCCATGTCCGAGGGCGTCGACATCTCGACCGCCGACAAGCTGTCCGAGTACCAGCCGGCGTTCGACACGCTGCAGGAGCAGGTCGACAACGGCCAGATCCGCCAGTTCACCGGCAACGAGTACGTCGGCCCGCTGGAGGACGGCTCGCTCGCCGCGTGCATCGCCTGGTCGGGTGACGTGCTCGGCATGAACAACCCCGACGTGAAGTTCGTGGTGCCCGACACCGGGGGCACTCTCTGGTTCGACGCCATGGTCATCCCGAAGGGCGCCTCCGGCGTCGACGACGTCGCCGAGTGGATGGACTTCGTCTACGACCCGGTCAACGCGGCCCGGATCACGGCGTCGGTGCAGTACATGTCGCCGGTGCAGGGCGTGCAGGAGGAGCTGCGCAAGATGGGCGGCGACGCAGCGGCCCTGGCGGACAACCCGCTGCTGTTCCCCGACGCCGCGACCGAGGCCCGGCTCCACACCTTCGCCACGTTGAGCGAGGACGAGGAGGCGAAGTTCGACGACGCCTTCGCCAAGATCTCCGGCGCCTGATCGGTCGGCGATGCCAGCGAGAGGTCACGGTCGGCGAGCGAGGAGCGAGATGGCAGACGACAGCGGCGACAGGGCGATGCGACGGGGCAGGTGGGCGCCGGCGGGCATGCTCAGCCCGGGCATCATCTGGCTGCTGCTGTTCTTCTTGGTCCCCGTGGTGATGCTGGTCAAGGCGTCGCTTTCGTCCAAGCCGAGCCGCTTCGAGAACCCCGAGTTCTCGTGGGACTTCTCCAACTACTCGTCCGCGCTCAGCGACTACCTGCCCGAGTTCACCCGCTCGTTCGTCTACGCGGGTGCGGCGACGATCCTGGCGATCCTCATCGGCTACCCGCTGGCGTACTGGATCGCGACGCAGGGTGGTCGGTACAAGAACCTGCTCATCGGTCTCGTGGTCGTCCCGTTCTTCACGAGCTACCTGATCCGGACGATCGCCTGGACGTCGATCCTGCGCGACGACGGCCCGGCGGTGAGCCTGTACCAGCTGCTGCCGTGGGTGGGCGACGACGGTCGCATCCTGGCCACGCCGTGGGCCGTGATCGGCGGGCTCACCTACAACTTCATCTCGTTCATGATCCTGCCCATCTACGTGAGCCTGGAGAAGATCGACTTCCGGCTCACCGAGGCGGCGGCGGACCTGGGATCGACGGCATGGCACGCCTTCCGCAAGGTCGTCCTGCCGCTGTCGTTGCCCGGCGTGTTCGCCGGCAGCCTGCTCGTCTTCATCCCGGCGGCCGGCGACTACATCAACAACCGCTACCTGGGGTCGGCCAAGACGTCGATGATCGGCACGGTCGTGCAGAACCAGTTCCTGGTCCAGGTGGACTTCCCGCAGGCCGCCGCCCTGTCGGTCGTGCTCATGGCGATCATCACGGTGCTGGTGCTCATCTACTCCAAGTTCCTGGGGACGGAGGGGCTGGCGGTATGACCGCGCGCACCGGGTCCTTCCACACAGCCGGCCAGCTGGAGTCGGGATCATGACGATGTCGGAGGGGGCGGCGCCCCCGGTCCTCGTCGAGACGCCCGGGCTGGCCGATCGCCCGACTGCCGGCCCGCAGAAGGTGCGGCCACGTTGGGGTCGGCGGCTGCTGACGGCGTTCTCGGCACTCGTCTTCCTGTGGCTGTTCGCGCCGCTGATCAACATCGTGATCTTCACGTTCAACAAGCCGGCGGGCCGCCGGAACCTGTCGTGGAACGAGTTCACGCTCGACAACTGGTCGCAACCGTTCAAGGACACCGACCTGACGAACGCCTTCCTGCGGAGCTTGCTCGTGGCGGCGCTCGCGGTGGCGGTGGCCCTCGTGCTGGGTTCGTTGATGGCGATCGCCCTGGCCCGGTACCGGTTCACCGGCTCGAAGGTCACCGAGATCTTCCTGGTGCTGCCGCTGACCACTCCCGAGATCGTGCTCGGCGCCTCGCTCTACCAGCTGTTCCTGAACCGGAACGTCACGCTCGGGTTCTCGACGGTGTTGATCGCCCACATCATGTTCTGCGTGAGCTTCGTGGCGCTGACCGTGAAGGCCCGGGTGCGCGGCTTCGACTGGACGCTCGAGGACGCCGCCATGGATCTGGGCTCGTCGCCGTGGCGCACGTTCCGCAAGGTCACGTTCCCGCTGATCCTGCCGGGCATCCTGGCGGCCGCGCTGCTGAGCTTCGCCCTGTCGCTCGACGACTACATCATCACGGACTTCACCAAGGGCGAGTACGTGACGTTCCCGATCCAGGTGAACAACCAGTTCCGCATCTCGTTCCCGCCGCAGGTCAACGTGCTGGCCACGATCATCCTGGTGGTGAGCGTGCTGCTGCTGGTCATCACGTCGGTGCGCGAGGAGCGCTCGAGCGTCGTCGGCCGCTGAGCTCGTCGACTGGCGCTGCTGGCGCTGCTGGCTGGTCCGCCCGACCGAACTTGTGTGGGAGATGCCCGTCACGGGCGTCTGCCGCACACGATCCTGACTCGCTGGCGTTCGTGTGTGGGGAGCGCCCGCCACGGGCGTCTCTCGCACACGATGGCGGGGCGCCGGTGCGGTCGGGCGGCGGTCGTCGGCACTGTCAGACCCTCCTGGTTGGATGACGTCGTGCCAGTTCGACATCTCGCCCCCGTCCCCGACCAGCCGCCCGCCATCAAGTTCGCGGAGGTGGTGCGCTCGGTGACCGGGGTGGCTCGCCAGCGCGGGCTGCAGGTGCCGGTGTTCCGGTCACCGCCCAAGCTGGCCGACGTCGACCGCACGCTCCGCCGCCGGGCCGACGGACAGGCCGTGGTCGCCATCCGACTGACGGATCGGCCCTTCGCCGCGGTGCAGTCCGACGTGATCGCCGGCGTGGTCGCCGCCAACGGGCTCGACGGCCAGGAGGCCGGCCGGTTCCGGCGCGCCGCATGGATCGCGCTCGAGGGTCGCTCGATCGACCTGCGGGACCGCCCCGACGACGCCTCGGCGACGGCGGACGCCGATCCGCCCGCCGCGTCGATCCCGGCCTGAGGCCTGGTTCTCGCCCGGCCGCGTGCGACGATGTTGCGCTCGCCCGGGTGGCGGAACTGGCAGACGCAGAGGGCTTAAACCCCTCGGCTCTTCGGAGCGTGAGAGTTCGAATCTCTCCCCGGGCACCCTGCAATTGCAGCGATCTCGTCGTCCACCCCTTGTGGATAACCCTGCTTCGAACTACGAATAGTCGCGAAATAGTCGCGCTTTCGTCGCGACGATTCGGACTGGGGTGGCGATGTCGGGAACGGTGGAGCGGTACGGGAAGGGCTGGCGGTACCGGGCTTCGACCGGGATCGATCCGGCGACTGGCAAGCGCCGGTGGGTGACCAAGGGCGGATTCGCGACCCGCAAGGCGGCGACGACCGCGCTCAACGCCGTGATGTCCGACGCCGACAACGGCATGGTCGTCGCTCGATCGTCGGTGACCGTCGCTGCGTACCTCGACGAGTGGATCGAGCGTGCCGAGCGAGACCTGAAGCCGACCACCGCTGCGAGCTATCGCAACGACATCGGGCATCTGAAG
>JAEXGP010000025.1 GCA_023450775.1 Actinomycetes bacterium
GCCTCGTCGTCGCCAACCGCGGCAGCTCCGAGGAGCCGTGGGCCGGACGCATCCTGCCGTCGCCCCAGGAGAAGCCGGACCTGGTCCTCACCGGCACCGACGGGCAGCCGTTCGACCTCCGGGAGCGCACCGCCGGGCACTACACCGTGCTGTTCTTCGGCTACACGAGCTGCCCCGACGTGTGCCCCATCAACCTGGGCACCCTCGACACGGCCATGGAGACACTGGGCCCGCAGGTGCGCGACGACATCGACGTGGTCTTCGTCTCCGTCGACCCGGCCACCGACACGCCCCAGGTGATCCGGGAGTACCTCGACCGCTTCGACAAGCGGTTCATCGGGCTCACCGGGACCCCCGACCAGCTGCGCGCCGCGCAGGAGGCGGCCAAGGTGCCGCCGGCCGAGGAGGGCACGGCGGAGTCCACCGGGTCGACGGGCGCGATCGGCCACGCCACCCAGATGATCGTCTACGACCCCGACGGCGTCGCCCGGATCGTGTACCCGTTCGGCACGCGGCAGAGCGACTGGACCCGGGACCTCCCGAGGTTGCTCGGCGGCGACGTCCCCACGGAGACGGACACGGAGTGACCCGGCCCGACCGGGCGACGGCGGTCGCCGCGCTCGCCATCCTGCTCGCGGTGTTCCCCGTGGCCTGCGGCGACGACGAGGGCGCCGCCCCGGCGGTCCGCGTCGGGGACCTGACCGTTACCAAGGTGTTCGCCGGCTCGTACGGCGCCACGACGGCGGCGGCGTACCTGCAGATCTCGAACGAGGGGGAGGCCGACCGGCTCACCGGCGTGTCCAGTCCCGACGCGGGGTCCGTCGAGCCGATGGGCGCCATGTCGGCCGGGTCCACGACCGCAGTGGACGGATCGGGACCGGTCGACGTGGAGATCCCGGCGGGCGGATCCGTGAGCTTCACCCCGGGCGGCGCCCACCTCATGCTCGAGGACCTCAGGGCGCCCCTCGACGCCGGCGACACGGTCCGGCTGCGGCTGACCTTCGAGCACGCGCCGCCCGTGGAGCTGGATGCCCGGGTGGTCGACGTGGCCGAGATCCCCGACCTGATGGCTGCGGAGTGACGGTGGGCAGACCGACGGTGGCACCGGGGGAGCGGCCGGCGTGAATGGTCCGCCGGACGGGCCGCGTGGGAGCATGGCCCCATGAGGTGGTGGTGCTCGGCCATCGTCGAGAAGTGGTCCTGGGCTCCCAGGCCGTACCTGGGCGTCTGGCTCCTCAGCGCAGCGTTGGTGGCGGGCTACGTGGTGGCCCTGCGCCGCCACGGCACGGACCCGCTGCCCGACGACCCCGAGGACGCCCGCAGGGCCCGGGCTCGGCAGCGCCGCCGTCCGTGGCAGTTCGGCCTGGGCATCGCGTTCCTGTGGGTCGCGTCCGACTGGCCGATCGGCACGCTCGGCGCCAGCTACCTGTCGTCGATCCACATGATGCAGTACATGCTGTACACGCTCGCCGCCGCGCCGCTGCTGATGCTCGGCACGCCCGAGTGGATGGGCCGCCGGATCATCTCGGCACTGCACCTGGATGGCCTGTACCGGATCCTGGCCCGGCCGCTGGTCGCCGCCATCGTGTCGAACGTCATCCTGATCGTCACCCACTCGCCGATCGCGGTCGACACGCTGCGGGCGACGCAGTTCGGTTCCTTCGCGCTCGACATGATCTGGCTGGTGTCGGGCTTCGTCCTCTGGACGCCGATCATCAGCCCCCTGCCCGAAGCCAGGGCCTCGTCCGCGCCGATCAAGCTCGTCTACCTGTTCGCCGCGGCCGCGCTCATGCCGATGATCCCCGGCGGCTTCCTGACGTTCGCCTCGCAGCCGCTCTACAGCACCTACGAGCTGGCGCCCCGACTCGCCGGCATCGACGCGCTCAACGACCAGCAGACCGCGGGCGTGCTCATGAAGGTCGGGAACCTGCCGGTGATCTGGACCGTCATGGCCGTCATCTGGTTCCGCTGGTACAAGCGCGAGGCCGATCCGGGCGGGCGCACGATCGTCCGTGACCCCGTGACCGGGGCGCCGCTGCGCCGCCCGCCGGCGACGACCGCCTCGCGCTGACCGCCGCGCTGAGCGCCGCGCCGTCGGCGCCGGTTCCGGTCCGGGCGCCAATAGCCTGTCGCCCATGGTGATGGCAGATCGTCCCGAGGTCGAGACCGCGTCCGTGCCCGTCGCGGCGGTGACGCTGGTCGGCCTGGCGGAGAACATGGTCAACGGCCTGGCCCGCGTCCCGTTCCGGCGCCCGTGGGAGGGGCCGGGCGGCCTGCTGGACAACGTGGGCCGCTCGGTGACCCGCCAGGTCGTGCGGTCGTTCATGGGCTTCTCGATGGGCCTGCCCATCGAGGAGTTCCGCTCCATGGAGAAGGTGCTCGACGAGATCTGCCAGGTGGTCATGCCGCCGTTCGTGCAGCTGACCGACGACGTCGAGCTGACCGGCGACGAGATCGCCGCGGTGCCGGGACTGTGGTGCCGGCGCAAGGCCAGCTCCGACGCCCACGTGGCCGACGACGAGGACAAGGACTCGATCGACGGCACGATCCTCTACCTGCACGGCGGCGGCTACATCGGCACGTCGCCGATGATGTACTCGGCGTTCGCCGCATCGCTGGTCAAGGGCACCGGGTGCGAGCTCTTCATCGCCGACTACCGGCTGGCCCCCGAGTTCCCGTTCCCGGCCGGCGTCGAGGACGCGGCCGACGTGTACGCGGCGCTGCTCGACCGGGGCGTCGACCCGGCGCACCTGATCGTGGCCGGCGACTCCGGCGGCGGCGGCCTGGCCACGTCGCTGATGGGCGCGCTCAAGGACCGCGGCCTCCCCGCACCCGCGGCGCTGCTGCTGTTCTCGCCCGAGGTCGACCTGGACCTGGACCACCCCTCGATCACCGACAACGCGCAGCACGACATCCTCCCTTGGAACGTGCCGGTGACGCCCTACCTGCACGGGGTGCAGCCGAGCGACGCCCGGGTGTCCGCGATCTACGCGACGCCCGACCCCGACTGGTTCCCGCCCACGTTCGTCTGCTCGG
This sequence comes from Actinomycetes bacterium, assembly GCA_023450775.1. Lineage (GTDB taxonomy): Bacteria > Actinomycetota > Acidimicrobiia > Acidimicrobiales > Microtrichaceae > Dermatobacter. The sequence goes on from JAEXGP010000025.1 coordinate 3,037, forward strand.
GCGGCGACGAGATGTTCCGCGACGGCATCCGCGACTTCGTGGTGGCACTGCGGCGCTCGGGCATCGAGGTGGAGGCCATGGAGGAGCCGGGCATGTTCCACGTGTTCCCGATCCTCATGCCGTGGGCCGACGCCTCGAGCCGAGTGGTGATGGCGCTCGACGCCTTCGTCGACCGGCACGTGGCCGCCGACCCCGACGCCGTGCCCACGCACTGACGTCGTTCAGCGGGATCAGACGCTCGGCGGGATCAGGAGCGGCGGGAGAGTCCGAGCGCGTCCGCCAGCGCGGCGCCCGTCGGCACCGAGTTCAGGTAGGGCTCGGCGTTGTGGGCGTGGCGTCCGTTGAAGACCAGATGGTCCTCGACGCGGTCGCCGAAGGCCTCGGCCAGTCGAGGGCACGCCGCGGTCGCCAGGTCGCCCTCGGCGGCGACGTTCGTCCAGCGCTTCACGCCGGACGGCCAGACGCCCCGCCCGTCGACGGGCGCGGGCTGCAGCATGGGGAAGACCATGTTCGGGTCGCCGAGCGGCGAGCCCAGCGTGATGAGGTCGACCTGGAGGTCGGGGCGCGTGCAGAGCACCTGGTAGGCGATCACGGTGCCGAGCGAGTGGGCGATGACCACCTTCGTGTCCGCGGTCAGATGCCGTTCGAGGCGCTCGTGGACGCGTGTCCGCACCTCGGGGTCGAGCACGTACTGCGCGAGCAGCTCCATCGAGCGGGCGTTGGTGTCCTTGGCGACCTGGTGCACGAGCGCGTCCAGGTCGGTGTCGCCCGGTCCGGCGCCGGCGCCGACGCCGTCGAGGAGGTCGGTCACGGCGTCGGGCGGTGCCGCCCCCGCGCTGCCGGCCGGGTTCGGCTCCTGGGGCTCGGGCCGGACGAGGTCGCCCCAGAACGCGACCACCGAGGCGTCCTGCAGGCGGGGGAGCGACACGTCGCGCATGGACACGCCCGACACCCACAGCCCGTCGAGCACGCTCGGCGTCCAGTGGGTCCAGAGCCGGAACGGCCCCCAGAGCTCGTGGAAGGCACCGTGGATCATGACGACGGCGGACATGCGCGGAGTGTGTCAGGTCGGCGGCGCTCGATGGGGGAGCACCCCGCCCTGCCGGTGCCGAGGAAGCGGACGGTGCCTGACGTTCGGTCAACGTCAGTGACATGTGCCGGACATCTCACTGACCAGATGGTCAGCCAGATACGGTGCCCGTGACGGGGGACCCGCGCCGGTCAGGGGCGGGGCGACACGGAGGTGACCGATGCTGGAGCCGCCCGAGGGTTCGGGGATCGCCGACTGGGCGACGGACTTCGACCACACCGAGGAGGCCTACGCCCAGGCCGCGCCCGAGATCTGGGACGACCTCCGTGAGCGGTGCCCGGTCGCCCACAGCGACCGCTTCGGGGGCACGTGGCTGCCGACCCGTCACGAGGACGTGTCGGCCGTCGCCCACGACACCGAGCACTTCAGCTCGCGTGGCGTGATCGTCAGCGACTTCCGCCCGCTGGCCCCTGCGCCGGTCGGGTTCGCACCCCCGATCACGTCGGACCCGCCGTTCCACGACAAGGCCCGGCGCATCCTGCTCCCCGCGTTCTCGCCCAAGGCCGTCGCGCCGCTCGAGGACCTGACCCGGACGTTCTGCGCCGAGCTGATCGACGAGCTGCTCGCCGACGTGACGACCGGCGAGCGCGACGTCGTCGACGTGGCCACCGAGTACACCCAGCACATCCCCGTCCGGGTGATCGCCCACATGCTCGGCGTGCCCAAGGAGGACGGCGACCGCTTCCGCACGTTCATCCACCGCATCCTCGAGAAGCCGGGTCAGTCGGGCCCGATCGACGAGGAGGACACGATGATCTTCTACCTCCAGGAGATCATCGCGGCGCACAAGGAGTCGCCGGCCGACGACCTGGTGTCGTACCTGCTCGAGCAGGAGATCGACGGCGAGCCGCTCGAGGACGGCCACGTCGAGGGCACGGTCGCCCTGGCGCTCATCGCCGGCATCGACACGACGTGGTCCGCGATCGGCGCGTCGCTGTGGCACCTCGCCCAGCACGCGGAGGATCGCCGACGCCTGATCGACGAGCCCGAGCTGATGACGTTCGCGGTCGAGGAGTTCCTGCGCTTCTACGCGCCGGTGACGATGGCGCGCCTGGTCGCCAAGGACACCGAGCTGGGCGGCTGCCCGGTCCACGAGGGCGACTGGGTGCTGCTGCCGTTCCCGGCGGCCAACCGCGACCCCGATGCGTTCGAGGACGCCGACCGATTCGTCATCGACCGTCGCAAGAACCGGCATGCGGCGTTCGGGCTGGGCATCCACCGGTGCCTCGGCTCCAACCTGGCCCGCATGGAGCTGCGCGTGGCGATCGAGGAGTGGGTGCGTCGTGTGCCGGACTACGAGCTGGCCGACCCGGCCGGCGTGCGGTGGTCGACCGGCCAGGTGCGCGGTCCCCGCGAGCTGCCCGTCCGCATCCTGCGCACCGCCTGACCGAGAGGGGACATCAGATGAGGATCCAGTTCGACCGGGACGCCTGCCAGGGCCACAACCGTTGCTACCTGTTGGCGCCGGAGCTCTTCGACGTCGACGACGAGGGCTACGCCGTGCTGCTCGTGGAGGGCGAGGTGCCCGAGGAGCTGCGGGAGAAGGCCGAGCTCGCGGCCGACAACTGCCCCGAGTACGCGATCACGCTGGTCGACTGACGCCGGCCTCCGGGCGGTACTCCGACGCCTCCGGGCGGCTCGTCGGCCGCCGGTGCTCCAGGTCGACGAGCCATCGGCCGTACCAGTCGGGGTCCGCGAGCTGGTCCGGATGGTGGCCGGGCAGCGACGACAGGAACATGGTCGGCACCACCTCGAAGGTGAAGCTCAGCACCAACCGGATCGTGCGCCACCAGGTGCCGGGCCGTCGCAGCAGCCGCTCGTGGTGGAGCTGCACGCCGATCGACCAGAGCGTCAACCAGGCCAGGACGACGAGCGAGAGCGCGCCGGCACGGGCGTAGCGCCAGCGCGACCCGTCGACCGCCTGCCACACGTCGAACGCCACGGACTTGTGCTCGACCTCCTCGGCGAGGTGCCAGACGAACAGGTCGGTGGCGACCGGGTCCGCGCCGCGCAGGAACTCGGCCAGGTGGTCGCTCGTCCAGCGGGCGAGGCTGTAGGCGATCGTCTCCGACGCCGCCGCGAACGCCAGGCTGAACCGCGTCGAGCGGGTGCGCGCCAGCCAGCCGTAGACGCGGCGGGCACGGGACTCGGGACGGCGCAGTCCGCCGAACCGGTCCACGAGTCGGACGTTGAACCGGCGGTGCTGACGCTGGTGCTCGAGCTCCTGGCGGACGAACGTCCTGGCGGTGCACGCCAGCGCGGGCTCGAGGTCGGGGAGCACCCGGCGGATGGCGCCCGCGAAGTACGGCTCGACGAACGGCATCAGCAGCGACACCGAGTTGGCCGCAGCGACGAACTCTGGCGCGCCCTCGTTCCAGACGGGGTCGGCCAGCGCGTCCAGGCCCAGGTCGACGCGGCGGAGCACCGGACGATCGGAGGGGACCGGCAGCAGCGCGTCGGAGCCCGGCGCACGGGCGACGGGCACGCGCCGCCCGTCGTCGAAGGTGCGCGCCTCGTCGATCGCCATGTCCTCCCATCGGCAGGTCTGCGCCCACGATCCAGTGGCATTCGACCGTCGGGGTGGTGAACGGCGTCGGCAGGGGGCAGGTGTAGCGAGGGCGATGCCCTGACCCGTTGCGATCTTCGTCGTCGGACTAGCATCGCGGCCCTGAGTTCGAACCCGGAAGAGGTGACGACAACGATGTCCAACAAGAAGTTCCGTTTCGCGGCGATCGCCGCCGTGGCAGCTCTGGGCCTGGTCCTGGGCGCCTGCGGCGATGACGACGACTCGTCGTCGTCCGCCACCACCGAGCAGAGCGGTGGCGGCGGCGGCTCCAGCAAGCTCGTCATCTGCTCCGACATCCCCTACGCCCCCATGGAGATGGAGGCGACCACCGAGAAGACGCCCAGCGGCTACACGGGCTTCGACATCGACCTCGTGCAGAAGTTCGCCGACGACGCGAAGAAGACGCTCGAGGTGAAGGTCACGCCGTTCGACGGCATCTTCGCCGCCATGGACGCCGGCAGCTGCGACGCCGTCGTGTCGTCGGTGTCGATCACCGACGAGCGCAAGGCGAACATGGACTTCTCGGATCCGTACTTCGACGCCGAGCAGTCGGTGATGGTCACCAAGGCCAACGAGTCGAAGTACAAGACCCTGGCCGACCTCGCCGGCAAGAACATCGGCGTGCAGTCGGGCACCACGGGCGAGGAGTACGTGAACTCCAACAAGCCGGACGGTGCGACCGTCACGGCGCTGCCGGGCGCGGCGGAGCTGTTCGCGGCGCTCGAGGCCGGCACGATCGACGCGATCGTGCAGGACTACCCGATCAACGCCTACCGCACGACGCAGGACTCGAACTTCGTCATCACCGAGAAGATCTCGACCGACGAGCAGTACGGCATGGCGGTGAAGAAGGGCGACACGGCGACGCTCGACCTGCTCAACAAGGGGCTGGAGAAGGCCAAGTCCGACGGCACCTACGACGAGCTGTACGAGAAGTACTTCGGCGAGAAGCCCCCGACCTCCTGACGCCGGGCCAGCCGATCTGACACGCTGACGGGCCGGGACGGGCGACCGAGTGGTCGCCCGGTCCGGCCCGTTCTCTCACCATGACCCGCGCGCAACGCTCGAAGCTCATCCAGTGGGCCATCTTCCTGGCCGGCCTGGCCGTGGTCGCGATCGTGCTCGCGCTCACGGTTCGGTGGGGGGCGTTGGCGAACCGCTTCTTCAAGTGGGACGACTTCACCGCCCAGTTCCCCGACATCGTCACCGAGGCCGCCCGCAACACGCTGGTGTACACGGCGATCGGTTACACGGGCGGCCTGATCATCGGCCTGGTCGTGGCGCTCATGCGGCAGTCGAACGTGCCACCCGCCCGCATCCTCGGCACGGTGTACGTGGAGATCTTCCGGGCGCTGCCGGCGCTGCTCACGATCCTGATCGTCGGCTTCGGCCTGCCGATCGCCTTCGGCGCCGAGAACCTGCCCGGCTTCCTGTCGCAGCCATGGGGTGCGGGCTGTCTGGCGCTGGCGCTCGTCGCCGGCGCCTACCTGGCCGAGACGATCCGGGCCGGCATCGAGGCGGTGCCGCGGGGACAGGTCGAGGCCGCTCGCTCGCTCGGCATGCCGGCCGGCGTGACCATGCGCTCGATCGTCCTGCCGCAGGCGTTCCGGGTGATCCTGCCGCCGCTCACCAACGAGCTGGTCCTGCTGCTCAAGGACACCTCGCTGCTCGCCGTGCTCGGCGTCGCGATCGGCCAGCGCGAGCTGACCACGTGGGGCCGCACGATCTCGAACGCCATCGGCAACTACACGCCGCTGATGGCCGCCGCGGTCTGCTACCTGGCGATCACGCTCCCGCTCACGTTCCTCGCCCGCTGGGTCGAGCGTCGCACGCAGGCGGACCGGCGATGAGCGGGGCCGACGTGGAACCCCAGCTGCCGGTGTCGCCCGCGGTGCCGACCGTCGACATCCGCGGGCTCAACAAGAGCTTCGGCTCCAACCACGTGCTGAAGGGCGTCGACTTCCACGTGGACCGCCGCGAGGTGGTGGTCGTGCTCGGGCCGTCGGGCTCCGGCAAGTCCACGCTGCTGCGCTGCGTCAACCTGCTCGAGACACCCGACAGCGGCCAGGTGCTCATCGACGGCGTCGACATCTGCGAGGAGGACACCGATGTCAACGCCGTGCGGCGCCGCATCGGGATGGTGTTCCAGCAGTTCAACCTGTTCCCACACCTGACCGCGCTCGACAACGTGATGATCGCCCAGCGCAAGGTGCTCAAGCGCTCCGAGAAGGACGCCGAGGCCCGTGCCCGGGCCAACCTCGAGCGCGTCGGCGTCGCCGACAAGGCCGAGCAGTACCCGGCGCAGCTGTCGGGCGGTCAGCAGCAGCGGGTGGCGATCGCCCGTGCGCTGGCGATGGACCCCGAGATCATGCTGTTCGACGAGGCCACGTCCGCGCTCGACCCCGAGCTCGTCGGCGACGTGCTCAACGTCATGCGCTCGCTCGCCGAGGACGGCATGACGATGATGGTCGTCACCCACGAGATCGGCTTCGCCCGCAACGTCGCCGACCGGGTGGTGTTCATGGCCGACGGCGTGGTCGTCGAGGAGGGACCGCCGTCCCAGGTCATCGACGCCCCCCAGCACGCCCGCACTCAGCAGTTCCTGCGCCAGGTCCACGACCGCTGACCGCCCGTTCTCGGGACGCCTCGCGCCCGATGTGGGCGCCACCCGTCCCGAGTCCGGCCCCGGGTTCTCGGGACATCTCGCGCCCGATGTGGGCCCCACGCGTCCCGAGTCCCGGCGGGCGGCGTCAAGAGGGGACCGGTCCCCGGTGACACGGGCGACTCCTGTGTCGTTCACTCGCTGGCCATGGGCACCGACGAATCGCAGCTCCAGCAGATCGCGGCACGGCAGCACGGCGCGTTCAGCCGATCGCAGGCCCTGGACCACGGAGCGACGCGGCGACTGGTCACGTCGCGCCTGGCGAGCGGTCGATGGATCCTCGTGGCGCCGGGCGTCTACAGCTTCCCTGGCCACGCCGACACGTGGCGACGCCGGCTGTGGATCGCCTCACTGCACGCGGGTCCCGACGCCGTGGTCGGGTTCGAGGCCGCCGCGGTCGTGCAGGCGCTGGCGCCGATCGAACCCTGCGGGGCGACGCTGCTCGTCGACCGAGGTCGCCGGCACGCTCCGGAGGGCGTCGTCTGGCACCGCCTCGACGACCTCGATCCGTCGCACGTCGAGGAGGTCGACGGTCTCAAGGTCACGACGGTGGCGCGGACCGTCGTCGATCTGGCGTCGGTGCTGCGCCGGGGTCGTTTCGAGCTCGTCGTGGAGGACGCGCTGGTCCGCAAGCGCGTCACCGTGGCCGACGCCGGCCACGTGCTCGCCCAGGTCCGCCGGCGAGGGAAGCCGGGCGTGCTGCTCGCCGAGCAGACGCTCGACCTGCTCGGGCCGGGCGAGGGGCTGAGCCGTTCCGAGCTCCAGAAGCTGCTGGACGACGTGCTCGAGCTGGCCGGCCTGCCGGAGCCGCGGCGAGAGCACCCGCTGCCGTCGGTCCAGGGCCTCGTCGGGTTCGTCGACTGCTGCTATCCCGAGGCGCTCTGGATCGTCGTGGGCGACGGTCGCAAGTGGCACGAGCGGCGACGGAACATGGCGCGCGACGCCGAGCGCGACCTCGAGGCGGCCCGCTGCGGCCACCAGACCACGCAGCGGATGTGGGAGCACCTCACGTCCGACCCGCACGGCTCAGCCGCCGCGCTCGCGGACGTCGACCACCAGCGCCTCGAGCTCGCTCACGCCCGCTGAACCCGGGTCGTCTCGCGCCGGATGTGGGCGCGAGGTGTCCCGGGTTCAGATGCGCTGTGGTCGTCGCTGAGCCGGGGTCGTCTCGCGCCGGATGTGGGCGCGAGGCGTCCCGGGTTCAGGTGGTGCGTGACGTCAGATCTTGGCGCCGGGGGCGACGATGCCCTTGCCGGCGTTGGCCGGCACGTCGGTCACGCCGTTGGACGGGCAGTGGAAGCCGTCGCCGTCGTCACCCTTGCCGCCGACCTCGGGGAAGAGGCGCTCGAACTTGCCGGCCTTGACCACGAGCAGCATCGAGCACGGGCTCGCCGCAGTCTCCGAGAACGTCGCCGGGTCCTGCGCGGCGTGCAGACCACCGCCGGTCCAGTCGTCCTGCGCGGCCGCCTGCTCCAGGATGCACTGGCGCGAGATCGTGCCGTCGTTCGCCTTCGCGCAGGCGTTGGCGGCGACGGCGAACAGGAGCCACGCGCTCGTGGTCTGGATGCCGAGCGGGGCGACCTTGGCGTCGGGCACGTACTGCTCGAGGTTGTCCAGGTACTGCTGGGTGGCGGGCCAGTCGTCCGCCTCCTCGATCGGGTGCACGGCCTGACGGACCACCGCGCCCTCGACCGCCTCGTTGCCCTGCGAGAACAGGAGGGGGTCGTACATGTTCGTCTCGAGCAGCGGATGGCCGGTCCAGCCCTGCTCCTTCAGCTTGGCGACGGCGCTGGTCACGTTGCCGGCCTCGCCGACCCACATCAGCGTCCCGGCGCCGGAGCCGAGGATCGACTGGGCGAGCGGCGTCCAGTCGGCCATGCCGGTGGGCGGGTACGGGATCTCGGCGACCACGTCGAGCCCGGCGTCCTTCACGGCGGCCGCGTACTTCTCCTTGACGATCTTGAGCGCCGGCAGCTCCGCGTACGCGATCGCCACCTTCTGCGCCTCCTTCGGGTACAGCTCGGCGTAGTCGCGGATGAACGTGTTGGACACGGTCGTGCCCGGGTTCGGCACCGGCTGGACCTGACCGCTGGAATCGGACTTCTCCGGGGACACCGCGTAGCCGGGGATGTCGACCAGACCGCACTTGTGGAAGTCGGAGTCGTCCTTGCCGGTGAACTGCAGGTTGTCCTGCGCCCAGCCGCCGCCGACCATGGCGAACACGGACGTGCAGATCTTGGTCATGGCCGCCGGCACGTCGAACAGGGCGGCGTCGGCCTCGACGGGTTCGATCTGCAGGCCTCCGATGCCGCCCTGCGCGTTGCACCAGTCCACGAACGCCACCGACGCGTCCCACATCTCCTTGTTGAGCCCCGGCCGGACCGTCGAGCTCCGGTCGGTGGCGACGCCGATGTAGAGCTTGTCGGTGCCCTGGCCGGCCTCACCGTCGGCGATCTTGTACTCGCCCTTGCCGCACACGTGCTTCAGGTCGCCGAACTGGCCGGCCGCCGCCTCCTCGGCGGAGCCCTCGGTCGTGGTGGTGGCGCCCTCGTCCTCGGACGCCTTCGAGTCGCCGCTCGCACCGCACGCACCGGCGACCAGCGCAGCGGTCGCGAGCACGGCGACGAGCACGAGGTGCTTCCTTCGCATGGTTCCCCCCGGGTTGCCGTTCGGCAGTTCCGGGCAATGTAACCGATGTCACATCGGACGGACCGCGGGGGATGGAGGTTCTCAGGCGATGACGCCGGCCGCGCGCAGCTCGGCCAGGCGCTCGGCGGACAGGCCGACCTCCTTGGCCAGCACCTCGTCGGTGTGCTCGCCCAGCCACGGCACCCGCGTCTCGGGTCCCTCGGCGACGCCCGACAGCTTCACGGGGTTGCCCGGCGTCAGCACCGGCTGTTCCACCCCGTCGGTCCGGGGCATCTCCACGAGCATGTCGCGCATGGCGACGTGCGGGTCGTGGACGACCTCCTCGTCGGTGAGACACGGGCCCGACGCCAGGCCGGCGCCGGCCATCTGCGCCGCCGCCTCCTGCCGGGTCCGGGTGGCGGCCCACTCCTCGATGGCGGGGCGGATCACGTCCTCCATGTGGGCGACCCACCCGGACCGGGTGGCGAGCCGCTCGTCGGTCAGCCACTCGGGGCGCCCGATCAGCTCGGCCAGCGCCTGGAACTGCGGCTCCCGGCCGACCTGGAGGACGAACCAGCCGTCCGAGGCGCGGAAGTTCTCGAGGATCAGCGGCGCGCGCTCCTTGAGCCCCATCGACCAGAAGTTCGGGACGATGTCGGTCATGGCGACGAGCGCGTCGAGCATGGCGACGTCGACGTGCTGGCCCTCGCCGGTCCGGTCCCGCTGGCGCAGCGCGGCGAGCACCCCGATGGCGGCGAAAAGGGCGGCGGAGATGTCGCCGAGGGCGCCGACGGGGCTGGCGGGCGGCGGTCGGTCGTCGCGTGCGGCGTAGTCGTAGATGCCGGACATGGCCTCGACGATCGCGGCGAACGCGGGCCGGTCCTTGTACGGCGAGTCGGTGGTGTTCCCGAAGCCGGACACCGACAGGTACACCACGTCGGGGTGCACGGCGGCGACGTCCTCGTAGCCGAGCCCCATCCGGGAGAGCGCGCCCGCCTTGAAGTTCTCGGCGACGACGTCGAAGTTCGGCGCCAGGTCCAGCACCAGCTGGCGACCCTCGTCGGACTTCAGGTCGATGCAGATGCTCTGCTTGGACAGGTTGTTGCGCAGGAACGTCGCACCGACCTGGCGGCCCTCGGGGTCGGTCATCGCCGGCAGCGACGAGCGGCCCATGTCGCCGCCCTTGGGCGACTCGACCTTGACGACCTCGGCCCCGAGTCGTCCGAGCAGCTGGGTGGCGTAGGGGAGCGCCTGCATCTGCTCCAGCGCGAGCACGCGCACCCCGTCGAGCGGCTTTCCCGCCGGGGCGGCCTCCGCGTTGGCGATGTCTCCCAGTCGCATGCGCTGGACCGTACCCGGATCTGACGGGTCGTCACATCTCGCGGTGATCGCTGACTGCGCTCGGATCGGGGCGCGGCACGGTAGCGTGAGCGCCGTGGGAAGCAGCGGCCAGAAGCCCAGGAAGCCCGAGCAGCACCACCTCCCCAAGGTGGGCTCCAAGGCGAACGTCGACTACGAGATCGCTCAGAAGCGCAAGGAGGTCTTCCACGGCTGGCCGTGGATCGTGGTCGCCGCGGTGCTGGTGCTGGTCCTGCTCGCGTTCATCGCCATCACCTGACGGCCGACCGGCCGGCCCCGCCGGCGCACCGTGGGCACGTGCCGATCGGCGACGCGAGCGCTCACCCGACGGCGGTGAGGGCGTCGAGGATCCGACGACGGGTGTCGATCGGGTCGATGACGTCGTCCACCTCGATGTAGGTCGCCACGTTGAGCGCGCTGCCGTGCTCGTAGGCCCGCTCGATCAGCTCGGCCTCGCGGGCGGCCCGCTCGTCGGGGTCCGCGATCGCGTCGAGCTCCCGGGCGAACCCCAGGCGCACCGCTCCCTCCAGCCCCATGCCGCCGAACTCGCCGGTGGGCCACGACACGGCCAGCACCGGTTCGTGCATGCCGCCGCCGGCCATGGCCTGTGCGCCCAGCCCGTAGGCCTTGCGGAGCACGACCATCACCCACGGCACCGACGCGCCGGCCGCGGCCACGAACATGTCGCCGAAGGCCCGCACCTGGCCGGTCGCCTCGGCGTCGGGGCCGACCATGAACCCCGGCGTGTCGCAGAAGGACACGACCGGCAGGTCCCACCGGTCGCACAGCTCCACGAGCCGCGTGGCGCTGCGGGCCGCGTCCGTGTCGATGGCGCCGCCCAGGTGCGACGGGTCGTTGGCGATCATCCCGACCGCCCGACCGTCGATCCTCGCCAGCGCGGTGACCATGCCCGGCGCGTACCCGCGACGCAGCTCGACCACCGTGTCGGGATCGGCGATGCGCTCGAGCACGGCCCGGACGTCGTAGAGGCGCTTGCGGGCCACCGGCACCGCGTCGCGCAGCGGTGCCTGGTCGTGGCCGCCCACCGGCGGCACCGCTGCGGCGCCGGACAGGCCGATGAGCGTCCGCGCCACGTCGACCGCCGCGGCCTCGTCGGCCACGCGCACGTCGACGGTGCCGTTGGCCGACTGCACCTCGATCGGGCCGATCTCGGTCGGCGCCACCCGACCCAGGCCGCCACCCTCGATCATGGCGGGGCCGGCCATGCCCAGGTTCGAGTCCTCGGTGGCCACGATCACGTCGCAGCACCCGACGAGAGCGGCGTTGCCGGCGAAGCAGTAGCCGGCGACCACCGCCACCGACGGCACCACGCCGCTCAGCCGTGCGAAGCGGGCGAAGCTCGGCACGTCCAGCCCCGACACGAACGGCGCGTCGACGTCGCCGGGCCGCCCGCCGCCGCCCTCGGCGAAGAGGACCAACGGCAGTCGATGCCGCTCGACGAGCTCCAGCAACCGGTCGGTCTTGCGGTGGTTGACGAACCCCTGCGTGCCGGCCAGCACCGACGCGTCGTAGGCCAGCACCGCCACCGGCACACCGGCGATCGTCCCGGTGCCGGTCAGCAGCCCGTCGGCCTGCGTTCGCTCGATCAGCTCGTCCATGCTCCGCCGCCCGCGCTGCGCGGCGACCGCCAGGCCGCCGTACTCGGAGAAGGATCCGGGATCGAGGAGGTCCTCGACGTTCGTCCGGGCGGTCCGCCGACCCCGCTCCGCCCGGCGTGCCACCGCCTCGGGTCGGCTCGCGTCCGTGAGCAGCGCCCGGCGCCGCAGCACCTCGGCGAGGTCCGGTCGGTCGACGCCCGTGGGGCCGTCCGCTCGGGTCGACGACTCCGAGCCGGCCCCAGCCGCGCGCAGGCGGGCGACCACCGCTCCCGCAGCCACGTCGTCGCCCGGTCCGACGGCCACCTCGTCCACGATCCCGTCGAACGGCGCCTCGACCGGGTGCTCGGTCTTCATGCTCTCGAGCACCACGACCGCCGCGCCGGCCCGCACGTGGGTGCCCGCGGCCACGGTCACCGTGCACACGCCGGCGACGTGGGCCCGCAGCTCGGTCGAGGGATCCGTCGTGCGCTCGTCCGCTGGTGCCGTCACCCGGCGCAGCGTATTCAGCGCGCCGGGTGGAACCTGCGTCCTCCGTCGGTAGCGTCGCCGCCATGTCCGCGATCCGCCGATGCATCACCACCGCCGGGGCCCTCCTGGTGGTGACCGCCCCGCTCGCCGCCTGCTCCGACGACGAGAGCGCGTCCACCACGACCAGGCCCGAGAAGGTGACCACCACCACCGCCGCCACCGGCGAGGATGGCGAGGTGATCACCGCCTCCGGACCCGTCTCCCTCGCCGTCGGCGAGCGAGCGACGATCGAGCTCGACGGCAACGTGACGACCGGGTACTCGTGGACGATCAGCACGCAGCCCGACCCGGCCGTCGTCCGGGTGGTGTCGGACGAGTACGTCGGACCGGGCGAGGGCGCACCGACCGGGCAGGGCGGTCAGCAACGGGTCGTGCTCGAGGGTGTGGCGACCGGGACCACCACCATGACGATGTCCTACGCCCGTCCCTGGGAGACCGACGTGCCGCCGACCGAGACGGCCACCTTCGACATCACCGTCGGCTGAGCGGGAGCGGGCGGTCCCGCCGCCGCTGTTCGCCGCCGCTCGGTGCTCGCCGTCGCTCGGTGCAGGTCGAGCTCAGTCCGCCCGGTCCCAGCCCATCGCCCGGGCGTCGGGCCGGCGGACGTCGAGCAGGCCGTTGATCCAGTCCCGGAACGCCAGGTCCGACTCCAGGAACTCCACGCCGTAGAGACGCCACTCCTCGTCGCCGAAGTCGCCGATCCGTCGGATGCGCACGAGGGCGTCGGCACCGTCCAGCCGGATGGCGACGGCTCGTCCGACGCGCAGGTCGGGCGACGCCGGCGCGACGATGGCCGCGCCGCTGACCGAGACGTCGAGCAGGCGGCCGATCTCGGGTGGTCGAGGCTTGTACCGCAGGCGTCCGGGGATGATCTCGTCGACGCGCCAGGAGATGAGCACCTCGCCCAGCGGGAGCCGCTCGCCGAGGCGCCGACCGGTGTGGATGGGGATCTGTGGGCCAGCCATCACTCCCTCACATCGGCCCGGCGCCGCGCCCGCTGAAGGAATGCCGAGTCACCTTCAAGGGGGATCGTTCCCACCCCCGATGGAGCGTCGGAGCGATCCGGTGCCCGATCAGCCCCGCATCGACAGGACCAGGGCGTCCCGGGGCGACGCGGAGCCGCTCAGCGTCGCCTGGTACGCCGCGGCGACCTCGGCGGCGCCGACGCCGGTGCGGACCCGGAGCCAGCCGGCCATCAGCTCGCCGAACGAGCGCCAGCCCCCGGCCAGCGCGGACTCGACCGCGGCGGGACCGGCGCTGGCACGGAGGCGGTCGGCCGCCTCGGGCGCGAAGAAGAACGTCCGCGGCGGGCCCGGGAGGTCGGCGGTGTCGACCGGCTCTGCCTGCCAGTGCGTCGCGCCGACGATCGCGCTGTGCACCAGCGAGTCGCCGAGGCGGTGGTGCAGGTCTGCGACCACCCGGCCGTCGCCGCTCAGGTCCACGAGCGTGGTCGTGCCGATCGGCAGCGAGTGCGCCTCCTCGTAGGGCAGCACCCGGTCGTAGCAGCCGACGGCCTGCACGTCGGCCACGTGGTCCGCCCGCGTCAGGCCCACCAGGGCGGGTCGGCGTGAGCGGGTCGAGATCAGGTGCGCGGTCCCGAGCGCGGTGCGCGACGACGCGCTCGTCATGACCACCGCGTCGGCGCCGTGGTAGCCGTGCTCGGCCAGGTCGGCCTCGAGCAGGAACGACGTGGTGAACAGCGGTCGCAGCACCACCTCGAGCTCGGGGCTCGGCGAGGCCGCGGCGAACGGGTCCACGTCCCTGCGGAGGTAGCGGTTGTAGACCGCGGCGCGGGCGGCGCGGTGCGGGCTGCCGTCGGTGAAGCCACGCAGGTCGACCGCGGCCGGGGCGACGAGCAGGTGGGTGGCCATCGGGAGGAACCCGTAGAACTCGGTGCCCGCCGCCACGTCGGGGTGCGAGGAGCCCAGCACGCGGGCGTGGCCCCAGACCGGGATGTGGCCCTGCCCGTCGGGCGCTGGGAAGAACGACCAGTAGCCCATCGCGTCGCCGAACCCGGCGTAGGTGATGTTGTTCGCCGACAGGCCGAACCGCTCGACCGCCAGCAGCACCGAACCCTCCGGTGGGGTGGCGTCGTCGGACAGGGCGAGCGGTCGGACCTCGGTGTGATGCAGGTCACTCAGGTCGACGACGAGGCTGGTTCCGAGCGTCATTCAGGGCGTTCTCCGGTCTCAGGGCGCCGGAATGCGGCGCCGAGGCCCCCTGACTCGGTCGGCTGTCGTGAGTCTGGGCGGCCGAGGGCGTAACCTAAACCGGTCCGACCACCCCGGGCCGCCGGAGGGCGCAGCACCCGGGGGTCGTCGCCCACGAAAGGAAGCGACGAACCCAACGCGTCCGACGCCGAACGGCGCCCACGGGTCCCCCGCCCGAGGCGACCTCCGCCCCCGTGGGCGGGCGGCTCGGACGGATCGGGCGGCCCGGACCGAGAACCGACGCGACACAGCCGAGAGCACGAGACGAATCGAGGACGATCATGGGTGCCAGCCGAACCAGCTTCGCCAAGCTCCAGCGGGACCGGGCCAAGAAGGCCAAGGCAGCGGCCAAGCGGGAGCGCCGCCTGACGGGCGAGACCGAGGTCGACACCGAGGAGACGTCCACCGACGTCGAGTCCCTGCCCGAGGGCGAGGAGCTCTCCGCCGACCAGCTGCTCCGCCTCGTCGAGGAGCTCCATGCCGACTTCGAGGCCAAGCGCATCGACTTCGACACGTTCGAGGAGCGCAAGATGGAGCTCTTCGCCCGGATCACGGTCGACTGAGCCCCACGGACGCGGTCGCCGGGTAGGTTGACGGCATGAGCCGAGCCCGCAAGATCTCCTCCGACCTCCGTCACGTGGCCACGCTGGCCGGAACCACCGCCGCCGTGGTGGAGGGCGCAGCGATCGCCGCGGAGAAGGCCAAGTCCGTCGCCGAGCACATCGGCCCCGAGCGCGAGGTCGACTCCGCGCCCGCCGTCGAGGCGGTCGCGGCCGCCGGCAAGGGCCGCAAGAAGCTCGTCGTGCTGCTGCTCCTCGGTGTGCTGGCGGCGGTGGGCATCGTGGTGTGGAAGCAGCGCGCCGCCCACGCAGCCGACGACGACGTCGCCGATCTCCGCGACGAAGCCCGCTTCGCAGGCTCCATGCCCTGATCGGGACCCCAGGAAGGGGTGCAGGCACCCCTGGGAGGGGAAGGGGTGCCTGCGGGACCCGGGCTGCCCGCCGCCCGGGTCGGACGGCTCGCCGGGGTCAGTTCGTCGGCCTCAGGCCGCCGGGGTCAGTTCGCCCGTTCGGCGATCTCGGCCTTGACCTGCTCCATGTCGAGCTCGCGCGCCTGACGGATCAGGTCGTCGAGGGCGGCCTTGGGAAGCGCGCCGGGCTGGGAGAAGAGCAGCACGCCGTCCCGGAACATCATGAGCGTGGGGATGGACATGATCTGCAGCGCCCCTGCGAGCTCCTGCTCGGCCTCCGTGTCGACCTTGGCGAACGTGATGTCGGGGTGCTCCTGGGCCGCGGCCTCGAACACGGGGGCGAAGCTGCGGCACGGACCGCACCAGGACGCCCAGAAGTCGACGAGCACGATGCCGTCGCCGGTGACGGTGGACTCGAAGTCGGTGTTGCTGAGGTTGGTCGTGGCCATGTCCCCTCCAACGTCGCTGGGAACAGGTCCATTCCGGGGAGGATCCCCACCTGAGCGATCGCACGGGTACTGTCGCAGGGCGCACGGGGGGTGCGCCAGGAGGTGCAGATGTCGACACCAGGGACGGTGCCGGTCGGTTCGCTCCGACCGATCAGCCGCACGGGCTACGGCGGCCGGGGAGAGCGGGAACGCGCCCGGCGGGTCCAGGCGGCCATCGCCGCCGGCGCACCGTCACCCAGGGTGGCGATCCTCGGCGCCGGGGCAGCGGGCCTGTGCATGGCGATCCGCCTGCGCGACGCCGGCATCGACACGTTCACGATCTACGAGAAGTCCGATGGCGTCGGCGGGACGTGGCGCGACAACACGTACCCGGGCGCCGCGTGCGACGTCCCCAGTCACCTCTACAGCTTCTCGTTCGCGTCCAAGCGGGACTGGTCGCGGAAGTTCGCCCGCCAGCCCGAGATCCTCGACTACCTCGAGTCGCTCGTGGAGCGCTTCGAGCTCGGGCCGCACCTCCGTCTGAACACCGAGATCACCGAGGCCCACTACGAGGACGCGACGGGCACCTGGACGCTGCGCACCGCCGGTGCCGAGGGTGAGCCCGACGGCACGGTCGTCGCCGACGTCGTCGTGTCGGGCCTGGGCCAGCTCAACCGGCCCTACATCCCCGACATCCCCGGGCTCGAGGACTTCCGCGAGCGGGGCGGCACCGTGTTCCACTCGGCGCGGTGGGACCACGACCACGATCTGAGCGGCGAGCGGGTCGGCGTGATCGGCATCGGTGCCAGCGCCATCCAGTTCGTCCCGCCGGTCGCCGAGCAGGCGGGCCACACCACGCTCTTCCAGCGCAGCTCGAACTACGTGGGGCCGCGCAACGACCGGGAGTTCACGCCCCGGGAGCACCTGATCTTCGAACGGGTGCCGGGGGCGCAGCGCCTGTACCGCGAGTCCATCTACTGGCGTTTCGAGGCCCGCTTCAACGCCATGCGCAAGGACAGCCGTCTCGGGCGCTGGATGCAGGGGCAGTTCCACAAGCAGCTCCAGCCGCTCGTGTCCGAGCGCCTCACCGAGGATGCGCTGATGCCCGACTACCCGCTGGGCTGCAAGCGGATCCTGATCGCGGACGACTGGTATCCCACGCTGCTGCGCCCCGACGTCGACGTGGTCACCACCGGCGTCGACCGCATCGAGGACGGCGCCGTCGTCACCGTCGAGGGCGAGCGGCACCCCGTGGACACGCTCATCTTCGGCACCGGGTTCCGCTCCACCGAGTTCCTGTCGCCGCTCAAGATCACCGGCCGGCACGGCCGCGATCTCAACGAGGTGTGGGCCGACGGCGCACGGGCGTTCCTGGGACTCGCGGTGCCCGGGTTCCCGAACCTGTTCATGCTCTACGGACCCAACACCAACCTCGGGCACAACTCGATCCTGTTCATGATCGAGCAGCAGGTCGGCTACACGCTGCGGCTGATCGAGGAGAAGGTGCTGCTCGGTCTGCGCTCGGTCGAGGTGACCGAGGAGGCGCACTCCCGCTGCGACACCGAGATCCAGGCCGCCGCGGCCCAGACGGTGTGGGCCGAGGGCTGCCACTCCTGGTACAAGACCGCCGACGGTCGGATCACGAACAACTGGACCGACCACACGACCGTGTACCGGCGGCTGCTGTCGTCGCCCGACCCCGACGACTGGCTCCTCGAGCGCGCGGAGGCGCCGGTCCGGGCATCGTGAGCCGCATCCGGGTCCTCCAGTGGGCCACCGGGAACGTCGGCCGCAACGCCATCGAGGGCGTCCTCGGCCGCGACGACCTGGAGCTGGTCGGGGCGCGGGTGCACGGCGCGGACAAGGTCGGCCGCGACGTCGGTGAGCTCTGCGGGATCGACCCCGTCGGGGTCCCGGCCGTCGGCACGCTCGACGAGGTGATCGGCCTCGCACCCGACTGCGTCGTGTACGCCCCGATGCTGGCGGACCACGACGAGATCCGCGCGCTGCTCCGCGCCGGCATCGACGTGGTGACCCCCGTCGGGTGGTTCCACGTGGGCGACAGCCCGGCGGTGGCCGAGACGCAGGCGGCGTGCCTGGAGGGCGGCGCCACCCTGCACGGCACCGGCATCCATCCCGGTGGCATCACCGAGCAGCTGCCGCTCGTGATCTCGGGCTTCTGCCGGGACATCCGCCACGTGAGGGCCGAGGAGTTCTCCGACATCCGCACCTACGCCACCGAGTTCGTCGTCCGGGAGGTCATGCTGTTCGGCAAGGCGCCCGAGGACGCGGTGGACAGCCCGATGGTCGGGTTGCTCGGCGACGGCTTCGGGCAGTCGGTCCGGCTGGTCGCCCAGGGGCTCGGCTGGGAGCTCGACCCCGAGATGCGCACGCGCCACGACATCGCCGTGGCCACCGCGCCGATCGACGCCCCGGTCGGCGTCATCGAGGCCGGCACGGTCGCCGCGCAGCGATTCGAGTGGACGGGCACGGTGGGAGGGGTGCCGCGCGTGACCGCAGCGGTGAACTGGTTCATGGGCGAGCGCGACCTGGAGCCCGCGTGGACCTTCGGACCCGAGGGCGAGCGGTTCGAGGTCGTGCTCGACGCCGAGCCGCCCGTCCGCACGGTCTTCCACGGCTTCCAACCGTCGTCGCTCGAGGACACGGACCTCGCCCACAACGAGGGCATCATCGCCACCGCCATGCACTGCGTGAACTCGATCCCGGCCGTGGTGGCCGCGGAACCGGGCATCCGCACCTATCTGGACCTGCCGCTGATGCCCGGCCGCGGCGCCTGAACCGGCGCGGCATCCCCGGACCCGCGGGCGTTCTGTGATGCTGTTCCGGGTGAAAAGCCCCGGAAAAGCATCACAGAACCCAGAGGGGCCTCAGTCGAGGTCGAGCGAGTCGATGAAGCCGTCGAGGTCCGAGCGGTCGCGGGTCCGGCGCATGCGCGGCAGCCGGTCCAGGATGCGGGCGCGGTAGCGGGCCTCCGCGAGACGGGGATCGAGCACCGCGACGACGCCGCGGTCGGTGGAGGTGCGGATGAGGCGGCCGACGCCTTGCGCGAGCTGCACCCCGGCCGCGGGCACCGAGACCTCCATGAACGCCCGGTCGTCGCCGACCGCGTCGCAGCGGGCCTCGACGATCGGGTCGCTCGGGACCGGGAACGGGATCTTGTCGACGACGACGGCGGAGCACGTGGTCCCCGGCGACGAGATGCCGGTCCAGAAGCTGGCGGTCGCGAACAGCGAGGCGTGCTCGTCGTCCAGGAACCGCTGCTGGAGCACCCGGTTCGGCGCGTCGCCCTGGGCCAGGACGACCATGTCGGCCAGGCGCTCGCGCACCGCGTCGGCGGTCCGGCGCAGCATCCGGTGCGACGTGAAGAGCGCCAGCGTCCGGCCCCCGCACTGCTCGAGCACGTGGACGAGCTCGTCGGCCACGGCGTCGGGCCACTCGGCCGCGTTCGGTCGCGGGAGCCGGGGGACGTAGAGGAGCCCGTTGCGGCGGAAGTCGAACGGCGAGTCGACGGCCAGGTAGCGGGCGTCCAGACCCAGGCGCCAGGCGGTGCCGGGGTCGAGGGTCGCGGAGCACATGACCACCGTCGGCCCCGGTGCGCCGTCGGCGTCGTCCGGACCGTCGTCGTCGGCGTCCTGGCGCTCCCACGCCATCGTCTTCAGCGTGGGCCCGATGTCGATCCGTGTGAGCTGCAGCGAGTGGCGGCCGGTCCGGCTCTCGGCGATCCAGCGGACCTGACCGGGGTGCAGGTCGGAGCGGAGCGCGTGCAGCGCGTCGGCGACGGCCTCGGCGGTGCGGATGGCACGCTCGAACCGGTGCGCCGCGGTGCTCGCCGGCGCATGGCCGGCCGCCTTGGACACCTCGCGGAGGCTGCTGGTCGTGCGGTCGACCGCCAGGTCCGCCTGGGTGAGGGCGTCGGCGACGTCGTCGGGCAGGTCGCCGGTCAGGCGGCCGGAGCCCCGATCCGCGGTCGCGGCCCGGTAGGCCGCGTCGAGCGCGTCGTCCAGGGCGTCGGCGGACGCACCCAGTGCCATCCCGACCGTGGGGGCATCCGCGACGCAGCGGTCGTGGACGCCGGCGAGGTTGCGCAGTCGCCAGCCGGTCATCGACACGCCGAGCGCCCCCACCATGGCGTCCTCGAACTCGTGGGCCTCGTCGATCACGAGCTGGTCGTGCTCGGGCAGCAGCTGACCGCCGGCCTGCACGTGCGCGGCGTACAGGTGCGCGTTGACGACCACGATGTCGGCCCGGCCCGCGCGCTCCCGGGCCTGCTCGGAGAAGCAGTCCTCCGCGTGCGAGCACCGGGAGGCGCCCACGCACTCGCCCGGACCCACCGACACCGCAGCCCACGCGGCGTCGGACGGCGGGTCGGCCAGCTCGGCGAGCTCACCGGTCGCGGAGCCCTCGGCCCACTCCAGCAGCGCTTCGAGCTCGGCGGCGAGCGTCGGGTCCGCCGACGGGTCGGGACCGTCGGCCGGGGCGAGGTCGGCGCCGAGGTCCAGCGAGTGCTGCTCGCCGCCGGGACCGAGCAGCTGGACGCGGGTCTCGGTCAGCGCGGCCTGGCACACGTAGTTGGAGCGGCCCTTCAGCACGGCGTGGCGCACCGGGACGTCCAGCACGCGCTCGAGGAACGGCAGGTCGACGCCGCCGAGCTGGTCCTGCAGCGCCTTGGAGGACGTCACGACCACGGTCCGGTGGCCGCCCAGGGCGCGGGCCACCGCAGGGAGCAGGTAGGCCACGGACTTGCCGACCCCGGTGGGGCCCTGGACGGCCAGGTGCGATCCCGACTCGAACGCCTCCATGACCGCGTCGGCCATCTGGCGCTGCTGCGGTCGATCCTCGCCCGAGGGCAGGGACGCGACGACTTGATCGAGCAGCTCGGAGGGAGTGGGGCGCACGGACGGCTGCGTGCGCGGGGTCATCCGGGCGGGGGAGGGATCGTGGTGTCGGGCGCGGGCGGGGCGGGCACCGTCGTCTCGGGCGGTGGGCTCGGCGGCGCCGGGGGCGCGGACGCCAGGTAGTCGGCGAGTCGGGCGGGACGGAGCCCGGCCGCCTGGATCTGCGCGAGCACGAACTCGAGCTTCAGGCCGAGGTCGGGCTTGAAGTGCATGAGGATCACGTCGCCGGCACGGAGCGGCCCGTCCGCGGTCAGGATGGCGCCGCCGTCAGCGGTGGCCGACCAGTGCATGACGGCGGTGACGCCGCACGACGCCGCCTCCTGGAGCGTGACCGGGTCGTAGTTGCCGTAGGGCGGCCGGAACAGGGTGGGCGCCGCGCCGAACCGGTCCGTGAACTCGGGAACGAGGTCGCAGATCCGGGCGTGCTGGGTCGGCGCGTCCTTCCCACGGAGGTTCGAGTGGTCCATCGTGTGCGAGCCGATGACCGCGCCGGCGTCCTGCAGCTGCTTGAAGTAGTCGCCGTGCGCCTTGAGGTACACCTGGTTGAGGAACAGCGTGACCGGGACCTGCTTGTTGCGGATCACGTCCAGCGCCACCGGATCCGCGTACGCGCCGTCGTCGATCGTGATGAACACGACGGGGTCGGTCGTGGGCACCCGGTGGATCACCGGGATGGGCCCGGGCCCGCCGACGAGGGGGCCGACGGTCACGCCGGGCACCGACGTCGGCGTCGGCGGCAGGGTGGTGGTCGGCGGCAGGGTGGTGGTCGGCGCGGTCGTGGTGGTCGGCGGTCGCGACGTGGTGCTCGAGGCCGTGTCGTCGCCGCCGTCGAAGGGCCGGAGCACGATCAGGCCGACGCCGCCTGCGACCACGAGGAGCGCCAGGACCACGAGCACGATGCGTCGCAGCCGGCGTCCGGCCCGGGCCCGACGCTGGTCCGCCAGGCCGGCACGGGAGGCGCGCTCTTCCTGGAGATCCGTCGGGGGCATCCGTCCAAGGATAGGGGTCGCCGTGGGAGGTCCGGGGGCGATGGCGCGTGGCGCTTTTCGCTCCTCCGGCGGACCGGCCCGACGTGCGGCATTCGGCATCGGCCCGATGGACGACCGGCGCCGCCGGCCTCAGAGGGTGCTGGGGACGACCGCCTCGACCAGGGCGGGCCCGGGGGTGGCGATGGCCGCCTCGAGCTGCTCGGTGAACTCCTCGGCCGTGGTCGCCCGGGTGGCGGGCACCCCCATGGACGCGGCGAGCGACACGAAGTCGAGCCCCGGGATGTCCAGCATGGACAACGCCCTGGGCCCGGGCGCGCCCGCACCGACCCGGGCCAGCTCCATGTTGAGCACGGCGTAGGACCCGTTGTTCAGGATGATCGTGGTGACGTCCAGGCCCTCGCGGGCCTGGGTCCACAGGGCCTGGGACGTGTACATGGCCGACCCGTCCGCCTCCAGGCAGATGACCTTGCGGTCGGGCGCGGCGATCGCGGCGCCCGTCGCCGCCGGCAGGCCGTAGCCGATGGCGCCGCCGGTCAGCGTCAGCCAGTCGTGGGCGGGCGCGCCGGCCGTGGCGCCCTGCGCGAACAGGCCCGTGGTGTTGCCCTCGTCCGCGACGATCGCCCCTTCGGGGAGCAGCGCTCCCAGTGCGGCGGCCATGGTCTCGGCGTTGAGCGGGCCCGTGGGCCGCTCGGGCCGCGACGCCGGGATCAACGGCGGGTCGTCGGGTGCGTCCAACGCCGCTGCCAGTGCGGCGAGGGCGCCGGGCGCGTCCTCGTCGGGCGCGGCCAGCACGTGCACCTGGCACCCCTCGGGCACCAGGTCCGACGCCTTGTCGGGGTACGCGAAGAACGACACCGGGTGCGCGGCGTCCACCAGTACGAGGTGCCGGAGGCCCTCCATCTGCATCTGCGCGAACTCCGCCAGGTAGGCGAGCCGATCGACGGCCGGGGTGCCGGCGCCCCGCTCGGCGCGGGTGGGGA
>JAEXGP010000046.1 GCA_023450775.1 Actinomycetes bacterium
GGCGAGCCGGCCCCGCAGCCGGACCGCCGCCCCCACCGGCACCGGCCGCACGAACCGCAGGCGGTCGAAGCCGTAGTTGACCATCAGCTCGACCGGTCCGACGTCGGGGAACGTGAGCCCGGACGAGAGCTCGGTGAACGTCGACAGCAGGAAGAAGCCCTGCACGATGGGGGCGCCGAACGGCGATTCGAGCTGCGCGCGCTCGGGATCGTTGTGGATCCACTGCGCGTCGCCGGTGGTCGCCGCGTGCGCGTCGACCTCCGCCTGCGTGATCGGACGCCAGTCGCTGCTCCCGAGCTCGACGGGGCAGGCGGCGGCGAGGGCCTTGAACGTGTCGTCGTCCACCACCGCAGTGTGCCAGCCGGGCCCCGGAGGACCCGGCTGGTGCGATCACCGCAGATCGAAGCGGTCGAGCTCCATGACCTTGCCGAACGCAGCGGCGAAGTCCTGGGCGAAGCGCTGGCCGCCGTCGGCGGACGCGTACACCTCGGCGATCCCCCGCAGGACCGAGTGCGAGCCGAAGACCAGGTCCATGGCCGTCGCCGTCCAGCGCACCGCGCCCGACGAGCGGTCCTTGCCCTCGTAGACGTGCTCGGTGGACGAGGTCGACCACTCGGTGCCCATGTCGAGCAGGTTGACGAAGAAGTCGTTGCTCAGCACGCCGGGCCGGTCGGTGAACACGCCGTAGGAGGTACCGCCCACGTTGGTGCCGAGCACTCGCATGCCGCCCACCAGCACGGTCATCTCGGGCGCCGACAGCGTCAGCAGGGTGGCGTTGTCGAGGAGCAGCGTCTCGGGAGCCAGCTTCTCGCCCGGCTGGATGTAGCTGCGGAACCCGTCCGCCCGGGGCTCGAGCACCTCGAACGACTCCACGTCGGTCATCTCCTGCGACGCGTCGGTCCTCCCGGGGTGGAACGGCACGGTGACGTCGAAGCCGGCGTCCTGGGCCGCCTTCTCCACCGCCGCCGAACCGGCGAGCACGATGAGGTCGGCGAGCGAGATGCGGACGTTCCCGGACTGCGACCCGTTGAAGTCGTCCTGGATGCCCTCGAGCTGGGACACCACGGTGGCGATCTCCGCCCGCTGGTTCACGTTCCAGTCCTTCTGCGGCGCCAGCCGGATGCGGGCGCCGTTGGCGCCGCCCCGCTTGTCGGTCCCGCGGAAGGTGGATGCGGACGCCCACGCGGTGGCCACGAGCTGCGACACCGAGAGCCCCGAGCCGAGCACCTTCTCCTTGAGGGCCGCGATCTCGGCGTCGCCCACCAGGTCGTGGTCGACGTCGGGCACCGGGTCCTGCCAGAGCTGCGGCTCGGGGACCCACGGGCCGAGGTACCGGGAGATCGGACCCATGTCGCGGTGGAGCAGCTTGTACCAGGCCTTCGCGAACGCCGGGGCGAGCTCCTGCGGGTTCTCGAGCCAGCGCTTGGTGATCGGCCCGTAGATCGGGTCGAAGCGCAGGGCCAGGTCCGTGGTGAGCATCATCGGGGCGTTGCGCTTGTCGGGGATGTGCGCGTCGGGCACCTTGTCCGCCGCTGCGGGGTCGGTCGGCGTCCACTGCTGGGCGCCGGCGGGGCTGGTCGTCAGCTCCCACTCGTAGCCGTAGAGGTTCTCCAGGAAGCCGTTGTCCCACGTGGTCGGCGAGTTGGTCCACGCTCCCTCGAGACCGCTGGTGATCGCGTCCGCGCCCACCCCGGTGCCGCACGAGTTCGGCCACCCGAGACCCTGGTGCTGCACGGGACACCCCTCGGGTTCCGGCCCGACGCAGGACGGGTCGACCGCGCCGTGGCACTTGCCGAACGTGTGCCCGCCCACGATCAGCGCCGCGGTCTCCTCGTCGTTCATGGCCATGCGGGCGAACGTCTCACGGATGTCCACGGCGGCGGCCAGCGGATCGGGGTTGGCGTTGGGACCCTCGGGGTTCACGTAGATGAGGCCCATCTGCACGGCGCCCAGCGGGTTCTCGAGGTCGCGTTCGCCGCTGTAGCGCTCGTCGCCGAGCCAGGTGTCCTCGGGACCCCAGTACAGCTCGTCGGGCTGCCAGATGTCGGGGCGCCCGAACGCGAAGCCGAACGTCTCGAAGCCCATCGACTCGAGAGCGCAATTGCCCGCGAACACCAGGAGGTCGGCCCACGAGATCTTGAGGCCGTACTTCTGCTTCACCGGCCAGAGCAGCCGGCGGGCCTTGTCCAGGCTCGCGTTGTCCGGCCAGCTGTTCAGCGGCGCGAAGCGCTGCGCGCCCTCACCCCCGCCACCCCGGCCGTCCGCGATGCGATACGTCCCGGCCGCGTGCCAGGACAGCCGGATGAACAGCGGGCCGTAGTGACCCCAATCGGCCGGCCACCACTCCTGGGAGTCGGTCATCACGGCCATGACGTCCTGCTTCAGGGCGTCCACGTCGAGCTCGGCGAACGCCGCGGCGTAGTCGAACTGGCCGCCGAGGGGATCGGCGGCGGGATGGCGCTGGTGGAGCACCGACAGGTCGAGCTGGTCGGGCCACCAGTCCTTGTTGCTCCGAGGTCGGCGGTTCAGTTCCGGTTCCGGAGCCGGAATGGCAGGGTTCTCGCTCTCAGACACGTGGTCCCCCCTTGTGGGTCGCTGGGTCCCGGCCCGGTTCGGCGGCCGGCTTCCGCCCGCGCCTCACCCTACGAACACGCCCCTCTCGCGTGCGTCGGATCTTCGATCCAATTCGTCGATCGGGACGATGCAGTGCGTCGATCGTCGATCCCCCGGGAACGGAACCGCACCCGTCCGGGTGCTTCGGGCATCGGCCCTCGGTGGGGCGGGTAGGCCCCCGCCAGCACGAGATCTGGAGGCGACATGGACCAGCAGCTGAAGGGCAAGCGGATCGCGTTCGTGATGGCGAACGAAGGCGTGGAGCAGGTGGAGCTCACCGAGCCGTGGAAGGCGGTGCGCGAGGCCGGCGGCGAACCCACGTTGGTGGCCACCGACCCCGGCAAGGTCCAGGCGTTCGACCACCTGGACAAGGCCGACGTGTTCGAGGTGGACCTCACCACAGCGGCGGCCGACCCGTCCGCGTTCGACGGCGTCGTGCTCCCCGGCGGGGTGGCGAACCCCGACCAGCTCCGCGGCGACGAGGACGCCGTGGCCTTCGTGCGCGACTTCCTGCGCACCGGCCGGCCCTTGGCCGCGATCTGCCACGCGCCGTGGACGCTCGTCGAGGCCGACGTGGTCGACGGCCGGCGGATGACGTCGTGGCCGAGCCTGCGCACCGACCTGCGCAACGCGGGCGCGGACTGGGTGGACGAGGAGGTCGTCGTGGACGG
>JAEXGP010000087.1 GCA_023450775.1 Actinomycetes bacterium
GCTCCGACTCGTGCTGCCTCGCCGGTGGCGGCGGTGGCGGTGGCGGCGGTGGCGCCGGTGGTGGTGGCGGCGGTGCCGGCGGTGGCGCCGGTGGCCCGTCCATCGCAGTGCTCCACGTGGGCGTCGGCTCGCTGACCAACACGGCGAGCTCCCAGTCCCGCCCGGCGCTGACCGCGCAGGGCGGCCTCGGCGGCGCGGCGGCGGCTGCTGCCAACTCCGGGGTCGGCGGCCTCGGCAACGACACCGGTGGCGACGGCGGCAGCGGTGCCGTCGGCAAGGTGGGTCCGGCGGGGACCAACGGACCGAACGGCCAGCTGTTCCGCATCTGGGACAACGGCACCACCACCAGCTGACCCCCTCGGAAGGAACGACGTGACCACGATCAAGCGGCGGCTCGGATCCGCCACACTCGCCCTCGCGATGCTCACCACGGTGGTGGCCGCGTGCTCCACCCCGCCCGGCGTACCGACGCCCACCACCCTCCCGCAGCAGCAGCTGTGCGAGGTGTGGGACAAGGTCCAGCAGGCGCCGGCGCTCGACACCGAGGCCGTCCTCGTCAAGGACGACGTCGTCGCACTGGCCGACGACACCACGCTGACGGGTTCGAACTGCACCGCGTCGAACGCCAAGATCGCGCTCGACGGCGCCACCCTCGCCGAGGGCGAGGAGGTCCTCGCCGAGCTGGACGAGGGCAAGACCGACGTCGTCGCCGCCGTCACCGGCGACGAGATCGCCGCCGGCGAGCCGGTGCTCGAGAACGTCACGGTCAACGCGCTGTCGGCCGAGCTCGGCATCTTCAACGGCGCCTTCGGCATCCGGCTCCGCGGCAACGTCAACATCACGCTGTCGGGCGTCACGTCCACGATCGGCTTCGTCGGCACGCTCAACGACCTGGACAACTGGTCCATCCAGCTGTCGTCGACGGGCTTCACGATCCCCGGCATGACGGTCACGCCGGTCACGTTCTCCGGCACGCTGACGGTCACCCACGGTCAGCCGTCGCTCGACCTCACCGCCAACGCATCGAACGTCAAGATCGGCGACGTCTCGGTGACCGGTGCGTCGATCCACCTCAAGGCGTCGCCCACCACCGGCGTGTCCGCCTCGGTGGCCGGCACCATCAAGGTCGGTCCCAGCACCGCCAGCGGCTCCGTGGCCGTCGAGTTCGACAGGGCCGGCGCGATCGTCTCCGCCAAGGCCGACATCTCGGCCCGCCTCCAGGGCACGCAGGCCGGCGGCAAGAAGATCGACCTCACGGGTCAGCTCAAGATCGACGGCAACGCGACCGAGACGGCGATCAGCTTCAGCGGCTCCGGCATCGTCGGCGACCTGCAGGTGAACCAGGCCAACGGCTCGCTCACGCTCGCCACCGGCAAGGCCACCTTCGTCGGCGTCCTCGACGTCGTCCAGGGCGCCAACACGGTCCGGTTCAACGGCTCCATCGTGTGGGACGGCATCACCGCCTACACGCCGTTCCTCCAGCTCCAGGGCGCCGGTGAGATCTCCGGCACGCTGGACGACGGCTCCACCTTCGCGGTGAAGGGCTCGCTCTCCACCGAGGTCATCGGCGGTCAGCTGCGTGCGGTCGTCGAAGGCGACTTCCAGGTCGGCACGCTCAAGGCGGCGGGCTCGGCCATCGTCGAGACCAACGGCAACACCACCCGCCTGGAGCTCGACGCGCAGCTCAAGGACACCGGGTTCGCAGCGAGCCTGACCGGCGTGGTCGAGATCACCGACGGTCGGGCCGAGCTCATCGAGCTCAACGCCGGCATCACCGGCCAGGTCCGCCTGGGCGACGTGACGCTGAGCGGCGCCAACCTGAACGTCACCAGCCGCTACGGCGCTCCGCTGAACATCTCCTTCAGCGGCCGACTCGACGTCGGCAACCGGGCGACCCTGGTCGGCTCGATCGGCGCCAGCTTCGGCCCGAACGGCACGCTGCTGCGGCTCGAGGGCCAGCTGAGCGGTTCGATGCTGCTCGACACCTGGGGCATCGTCGACTTCTCGGGCTCCGTCGTGGCGAACCCCGAGCAGGTCACTCTGACCGGTGCCGGCGGCGTCCACCTCATCAACTTCCCGCTCGGCATCCAGTTCAGCGGGTCGTTCACGTCCCGCCTGGACCAGCCGACCTGGTCGCTCAACGGCCAGGGCAAGTTCCGCCTCGGCCCGATCGACGTGGCCTCGGCCCGTCTGAGCCTCTCCCAGACGGCGGGCATGAAGGCCACCCGGGTGGGCTTCTACTTCACGATCCTGTTCATCCCCACGTACCTGGAGGCGGACGTCTACCTGAAGTCCACCGGCGGGTGCGACCGGATCCACCTGACGGGCGGCAGCTTCCTGGCCCGGCCGATCGCGGCCGGTCTGCTGCCGGGCGTCGTGGGATGCCCGGTCAGCTACTGACCTGACAGGTTCCGAACGACGGTACGGCCCCCGGTGCACCCGGGGGCCGTGTCGCGGCTCGGGTCGACCATGCGGCGCCGGTCAAGCGGCGCCGGTCAGACGGGGAAGCCCTGGGTCTGCGCGCTGGCGACCACGCGCTTCCAGATCGAGTCCAGCCACGTGGCGCTGCAGTCCTGGACCTGGAACTCCGGCAGCTCCCAGTGGTGCACGTCCAGGTCCGGCGTGCCGCCGAGGTCGAGCACCTCGGCCAGGTTGTTCGCCGCGGCGTCGCGCGGGGCCAGCGGCGGCAGGTCCCACGACCACTCGATCATCTTGAGCACGGACGTGTGGTCGTACACCCCGTGGGCCACGTGCCCGCGCTTGGCGATCGGCGACGCCACCAGGCAGGGCACGCGGAAGCCACGCAGCGCGCTGTCGGCGATGGCGTCGGGCGCCTCCTCGGGCACCACGTGGTCATAGAAGCCGCCCCACTCGTCGAAGTTCACGATCAGCACCGTGCGCTCCCAGTTCGGCGAGTTGGTCACGGCCTCGTAGATCTCGTGCAGGAACTGGCACCCGGCGCGGATGTCGGAGACCGGGTGGTAGTCCGCTGACGTCCCGGTCGGCCAGGGGAGCAGGAACCGCGGGTCGATGAAGCTGACGTTGGCGAGTTGGCCTGCCGCCGCGTCCTGCTTGAACTGCTCCACGGTCCTGGTGATGAACAGGTGGCGCAGGCCGAGCAGCGCGGAGAACGGGGCGTCGGAGAAGTAGTAGCGGCCCTCGAGTCCGGCGTCGGCCAGCCGGTCCCAGATCGTCGGCAGGGTCGAGATCTCGACGGTGTTCGTGAGCCGGTCGGTGCGCCCGCAGTGGGCGAAGAACCGGTTCGGGAACGTCGGGCCCATGGTGGCGGCGAAGTAGCGGTCGCACACCGTCCAGGCCGGCGCGGCGTCGCCCCAGAACAGCAGCTGGTCCTGCTCGAAGTAGCCGATGGGGAACGTGTCGGG
>JAEXGP010000134.1 GCA_023450775.1 Actinomycetes bacterium
GTGCACCGGCGAACCCGGGTGCCGCCGGCGCGGCGCCGTCGGTCGGCAGCGGCGACCCGGGCGGCGACCCGCCCCCGGGCTGAGCCCACTCGTCCGAACCGCCGGCATCCACCCCTCGCACGCCGGCGCTCGGTACGTTCGCGTCCGGACGGAGCTCTTCCCGTGCGACGCGCGCGGGTCGGGTCAGCTCGTCGACCCCTGCCATCGACCGGTGGGCCGGGGACACACTGACCCGCTCGGGAGGAGCTCATGAAGAAGATGGCGCAACCGGTGGCCGCCCTCGCCCTCGGCTTCCTCGTGCTCGCCATCTGGCGCAGCCCGGCGACCGCCGCGGCCGACATCAGCCACGTCCTCGGCAACGTCGGCACCTTCCTGCAGGAGGTGCTCCAGAAGGTCGCCGAGTTCCTGGGCAGCTTCGGGAAGTCCTGACCGTGGCCGGTCCGGCACCGCGGCGGTGGAACCCCGAGGAGATCGTCAAGGACTACGTGCTGCGCGACGAGGTCGTGAAGCTCAACGTGTCGCGGTCGTTCAAGTCGTGGCTGGTGGACCAGACGGTCTGGATCCTGCTCGCCGTGACCGTGTTCGTCGTGCTGGCCACCATCGGCTCCGACGCATCGATCGGTCTCGGGTTGCTCGTGCTCCTGGGCGTCGGCGCGTTCCTCACGTGGGACTGGCTGCGCAAGCGCTTCACGCGGTACGTGATCACCGACATGCGCGTGCTGCGGATCACCGGCGTGCTCAACCGGCAGATGGAGTTCATCCCCTGGGGGAAGATCACCGACGTCAGCCGCCGGGAGTCGTTCGTCCAGTGGATCCTGGGCACGGCGACGATCAGCATCGAGTCGGCCAACGAGCGCTCCGCGTTCCGGGCGATGACCGACGTGCAGGACCCCGCGGTCTTCTACCGGGTCCTCGTGCAGATGGTCGACCTCAAGCAGGGCCGCGTGGAGCACCACCACCACGTCCGCTGACCGGCCCGGACCCGTGCTGGCTGTCGATCCGGCTGCCAGGCCGACCAGATCGACAGCCAGAACGTGTCGGCGTGGTGATCAGGCGTCGGGCTCGGCGAGCGTGACCTCGACGCCCGCCGCGTCACCCTCGACGAGCTGCAGGTCCACGACCTTGCCGGCCTCGGCGACGTCGGCCGCGACCGTTCGGAGCAGGGCGATCCGCTCGGGGGTGTCGGTGACGACGGCCCGCTCGATCGGGGTCCGCATGGAGACCTTGGCGGCCGACTTGGCGCCGCGCAGCTCGGACAGGACCGTCGCGGCGACGGCCAGCGCCGCCGGGTCGCCGTCGCCGGCGGCGTCGCGCAGTGGACCCGACGCGGGCCACTCGGCCCGGTGGACCGAGCCCTCCATCCACCACGACCACGCCTCCTCGCACGTGTAGACGAGGACGGGCGCGAGCAGTCGGTGCAGCGTGGACAGCGCGTGCGCCAGGGCGGCCCGGGCCGACGCCGTGGCGGCCGAGGGCTCACCGTCGCCGTCGCCGTACGCGCGGCCCTTGACCAGCTCCAGGTAGTCGTCGCAGAAGCGCCAGAAGAACGTCTCGGTCCGCTCCAGGGCACGGGCGTAGTCGTAGGCCTCGAGCGCGGCGCTCGCCTCGTCGACCAGACCGGCGAGCTCGGCGAGCATCGCCCGGTCGAGCGGTTCGGTGACCTCGGTGCTGTCGGCGACCTCCCCGAAGGACTCCACCTCCCCGAAGGACTCCACCTCCCCGAAGGACAGCGCGAAGCGCGAGGCGTTCAGCAGCTTGATCGCCAGGCGCCGGCCCACCTTCATCTGCGCCTCGTCGAACGCCGTGTCGGTGCCGGGGCGGGCGCTCGCGGCCCAGTAGCGGACGCCGTCGGAGCCGTACTGCTGCAGCAGTCCGAGCGGCGTGACGACGTTGCCCTTGGACTTCGACATCTTCTTGCGGTCGGGGTCGAGGATCCACCCCGACAGGGCGACGTTGCGCCACGGGACGGAGTCGAACTCCACGTCGCTGCGCAGCACGGTCGAGAAGAGCCACGTGCGGATGATGTCGTGGGCCTGGGGGCGCAGGTCCATGGGGAACGTGCGGCCGAACAGGTCGGGGTCGTCGACCCAGCGGCAGCCGATCTGGGGTGTCAGCGACGACGTGGCCCAGGTGTCCATGATGTCGGGGTCGCCGACGAAGCCGCCGGGGACGCCGCGCTGGTCCTCGCTGTAGCCGGGCGGGGTGTCCGACGAGGGATCGATCGGCAGCGTCGAGTGGTCCGGGACGATCGGGTGGTCGTGGTCCGGGTTCCCCTCCGCGTCGAGCGGGTACCAGATGGGGAACGGCACGCCGAAGAACCGCTGGCGCGAGATGAGCCAGTCGCCGGCCAGGCCGCCGACCCAGTTGTCGTAGCGGTGCCGCATGTAGTCGGGGACCCAGTTGAGCTCGGCGCCCCGGGCGATGAGCTCGTTGCGCCGCTCCTCGGACCGGCCGCCGTTGCGGATGTACCACTGGCGGGACGTGACGATCTCGAGGGGCTTGTCGCCCTTCTCGTAGAACTTGACCGGGTGCTGGATCGGGCGGATGTCGCCGATCAGCTCGCCGGACTCGGTGAGCAGCTGGACCATCTGCTCCCGCGCCCCGCCGGCCGCCTTGCGGGCGATGCGGCCGTAGCGCTCCCTGGCCTCGTCGGTGGGCAGCCATTCGGGCGGCTCCTCCTGGAAGCGGCCGTCGCGACCGATGACGGCGCGGGTCGGCAGGTCGAGCTCGCGCCACCACGTGACGTCGGTGACGTCGCCGAACGTGCAGATCATCGCGACGCCGGTGCCCTTGTCGGGCTCCGCGAGCGGGTGGGCGACGATCGGGACCTCGACGCCGAAGACCGGCGTGGTGACCGTCGAACCGAACAGCGGCTGGAACCGCTCGTCGTCGGGGTGTGCGACGAGCGCGACGCAGCTGACGACGAGCTCGGGGCGGGTGGTGTCGATGATGACGTCGGTGGAGCCGTCGGGCCCGGTCGGCGTGGTGCCGTCGGGACCGGGGGCCAGGTGGAAGACGAGCTGGTGGTAGGCGCCCGGGCGCTCCCGGTCCTCGAGCTCCGCCTGGGCGACCGCGGTCTGGAACGTGACGTCCCACAGCGACGGCGCCTCCTGCGAGTACGCGTCGCCCCGGGCGAGGTCGTGGAGGAACGCGAGCTGCGAGGTCCGTCGGCTCGCCTCGTCGATGGTGGCGTACGTGTAGGCCCAGTCGACCGACAGGCCGAGGGTCCGGAACAGCGCCTCGAACGCCTCCTCGTCGACGACCAGGAGGCGCTCGCACAGCTCGATGAAGTCGGGCCGGCTGACACGGGTGAAGTCCTGGCGCTTGGTCGGCGGCGGGTCGGGGAGCTCGGGCATGCCGGGCGGGACCGACGTGTCGCAGACGACGCCGAAGTAGTTCTCGACGCGCCGCTCGGTGGGCAGGCCGTTGTCGTCCCACCCCATCGGGTAGAAGACGGCCTTGCCGCGCATCCGCTGGTAGCGGGCGACGACGTCGGTGTGCGTGTAGCTGAAGACGTGGCCGACGTGGAGCGAGCCGGACACGGTGGGCGGCGGCGTGTCGACCGAGAAGACCTCGTCGCGGGTGGCCGTCCGGTCGAACGCGTAGGTGCCGTCGGCCTCCCACCGCTCACCCCAGCGCTCCTCGAGGCCGTCGACGGACGGCTTGTCGGGCACGGTGCGGGTGGCCTTCGGGGTGGGGCGCAGCGAGCGCGGCGCGCCGGACGCGGGGGCGGACGTGGCGGCGGAGGTGCCGGTCGGATCCGGGGTGCTGGTCGAGGGGGGAGTGGCGGGCATACGGCGGTTCACCGTACCGGCCGGACGCACTAGGTTCCGAAGGCGTTCCGGTGTTGGGCCTCGCCGGACGACGTGGCACGGGAGAGGGCCTCAGGAGAGGGTGGAGCAACCGACGCGCAGGACCGGGGGGACATGGTGATGACGAGCGCACTGGAGGGCGGCGTCGCCGTCGTGACGGGCGCAGGAGGCGGCATCGGTGCCGCCGTGGCGCGCACGCTGGCGGGAGCAGGCATGTCCCTGGTGCTCGCGGATCGGAGTCGGTCGCTGCTCGACGCGGCGGCGGCCACGCTGCCCCGGGACGCCACGGTCATCACCGCGGTCGGCGACGTGGGCGACCCGTCGCACCACGCCGCGCTCGTGACGGCGGCCGAGGACCTGGGTGGGTTGACCGTGTCGGTGCAGAACGCGGGGGTCGTGCTGCCGGGCCTGAGCTGGGAGGTCCCGATCGAGCAGTGGGAGCTCCAGATCCGCGTGAACTACTGGGGCGTCGTCCACGGCGTGCGGGCCGCGCTGTCGGCCATGACGCGGCGGGGCGTGGGGCACGTGGTGGCGGTCGCCTCGGGTGCCGGGCTGGTGGCCACGCCGGGGCTGGCGCCGTACGTGTCGAGCAAGCACGCGGTCGTGGGGCTCATGGAGTCGGTGCGCCACGAGCTGGCCCGTGCCGCGCCGGGCGTGAAGGCCTCGGTGGTGTGCCCGGGCAACATTCGCACGCCGATGACGGCCAACTCGCTGGCCGCCGCGGGCGTGGCCGAGGAGCACCTGTCGCCGGTGGCCCAGCAGGTGGCCGACACGGTGCGCGAGGGCGTCGACCACGGTGCCGCGCCCGAGACGGTGGCCGACTCGGTGCTCGACGCGCTCAACACCGGCCGGTTCTGGGTGCTGCCGCAGCCCGAGGTGGCGCTGGGCGCGCTGGACCGGGTGCAGCGGATCGTCGACGGCCGGGAACC
>JAEXGP010000195.1 GCA_023450775.1 Actinomycetes bacterium
ACGAAGGCCCCTGCGGATCGCAGGGGCCTTCGTCGTTCGGTGGCGGAGACGGTGGGATTCGAACCCACGGTGGCCTTGCGACCACAACGGTTTTCGAGACCGTCCCATTCGTCCGCTCTGGCACGTCTCCGGGTGCGACGATAGCGGCGGCCCCAGGGGACCAGCACAACCGGATCCGCTGGCGACCCGGCGACGACTCGGCGACGACTCAGCGTCGGGCGGCGAAGAACTCCTGGAGCAGGGCTGCCGACTCGTCCCGGCGGACGCCGACCCGCACCGGGAACTCGTGGTTCAGACGGGGGTCCTGACCGAGGTGGTACAGGGTGCCGAGCGAGCCGGCGTCGAAGCTCTCGGTGCCGATCACGACGCCACCGATGCGGGTGGCCCACAGCGCGCCGGCGCACATGGGGCACGGTTCCAGCGTGACGACCATGACGCAGTCGTCCAGACGCCAGCGCCCGAGCTCGGCACACGCGTCGCGCAGCGCCAGCACCTCCCCGTGAGCGGTGCCGTCGTGGGTCAGCTCGCGCTCGTTGTGGCGTCGGGTGAGGATGCGCGGTCGTTCGACGCCGTCGACCTGGACCACGACCGCGCCGATCGGCACGTCGCCGTGGAGGGTCGCGGCGAGTGCCTCCTGGAGCGCCACGCCCATCCACGTGTCGTGGTCGGGCGACGGTGCCAGCACCGGGGAGGGCTCGGTCGCGGTCATCGGCGGGACCGTAGCGCCGTCAGCCCTCGGCGGGGTCCGTCCACAGCAGCGCGGGCCGCCCCTGCGCGGCGTCGGCCGCCGGCGCCACCCGCACGCGGCGGGCGTGCAACGCGATGGCGGCGAACCCGGAGCCCGGACCCTCGGGCCAGATCGCGGCGGGGTCGAAGCCGACCGGCTCGGGCGTCGTCGCGATGGCATCCCACACGTGCTCGAGCTGCTCGTCGGGCACCCACGCCGCCCGGCAGTCGACGGTGAGCACGTCCTGCGCGGGTGACCACCATGTGAGGCTGACAAGGGGCGACGCCCGCAGGTGGCGGCGTCGCAGGGCGGTCGGCCGGGAGGTGACCCAGCCGTGGGGAACGCCGTCGTCCCATCGCAGCACCGGGTGGACGACCCTGGTCCGGGGCGCGCCGTCCGGCCCCACCGTCGCCATCGTCGCCCAGACGACGTCGGCGGCGATCCTGGCGGCGTCGTCGCTCACGTCGGAGAGCGGTGCGGCGACCGAGGTGGTGAGGGACATGCCTCGACCGTACCAGATCCACAACCCAAGTTGTGCAACTACGGTGGTGCGATGGTCCCGCCCGTGAACCCGTCCGACGGTCCCGTGCCCCTGCCGCTGGAGCGCGACGCGGCGCTGCTCGTCCAGGTGCTCGCCCGGGCCCTGGCGGCCACGACGATGGACCGCGTCCGAGCCGCGGTCGGACCCGAAGTCCGCGAATCGGACGGCTACGTGTTCCAGCACCTGCTGCCCGGGCCGCTCACCGTCGGCGAGCTGGCCGAGCGCCTCGGCATCACGCAGCAGGGCGCGTCCAAAGCGGTGCTCGACATGGAGCGGCGCGGGCTGGTGCGCCGGCTCGCCGATCCGTCCGACCGCCGGATCCGGAGGATCGAGCTCACCTCCGTCGCGCTCGACGCCGTCGACGCCGGCCGGCACGCCAGGCAGGAGTTCGCGGCCACGGTCGAGGAGACGCTCGGCGCCCGTCGTGCCACCACGTTCCGTCGGGCGCTCGTCGACCTCCTCGCCGCGACCGGCGCCGACGTCACCGTGGAGCGGCGGTCCGTTCCCGCCCCGGACTGAGCGGGGCCGCCGTCGCCCCGGGGGCTGCACTCCGTCGAACTCGTACGTGGAGAACCTCATGTGGGCCCAGGACGTACAAGATCGTCGGGCCGGACCGGTCCACCGTCGATCTTGTACGTCGCACACCGCATATGTGACGTGGGCGTACAAGTTCCACGGTGGCACGAACCGACCCCGTACGCGGCGACTGCGTCCTCAGGTGGCGGCGGTGCCGTTGCGCCTCGCTCCGCTCGGCTGGGCCGCCGGGTTCGTGCCACGACGCGGCGACTGCGTCCTCAGGTGGCGGCCAGGCGATCTGCGGCACACCGGAGGTTCCGCTGAGAGCTGCTGCCTTCCGGCCCTGACCCGGTTCACGGGCTCCGGTCGCACAGGACCCGGCCGCCGCCTGAGGACGCAGGCGTGCAGTCAGGCTATCGTCCCGCCCCGGAGACGTGCGAGAGCGGCCGAATCGGCACGCTTGGAAAGCGTGTGTGGGGAAACTCACCGTGGGTTCGAATCCCACCGTCTCCGCCACGGGTGGCGGGACCCGGACCGAGTGCGCCCACGGCGCGCCGGCCGGTCCCGAGCCCCGCTCCCTCCCGGCGGACACCGCCGCCGGCTCCGGTGCCAGCCGTCGCCGGACCCGCATCCGGAGCCGCCGCAGGTCCGGCCGGGACCGTCAGAGCCACGTCGGTAGGATCCCCCCGTGGCGCACCAATCCCTCTACCGTCGCTACCGGCCCCGCCGGTTCGGTGAGGTCCGCGGGCAGGAGCACGTCGTGCGGGCCCTGCAGAACGCCGTGCGCTCCGGCACCGAGGGCCACGCCTACCTGTTCTCCGGTCCCCGCGGCACGGGCAAGACCTCCACCGCCCGCATCCTGGCCAAGGCGCTCAACTGCGAGAACCTCCAGGACGGCGAGCCGTGCTGCGAGTGCTCAGCCTGTGTCGAGATCGAGTCCGGCCGCAGCTTCGACCTGTTCGAGCTCGACGCCGCGTCCAACAACGGCGTCGACAACATCCGCGACCTGGTCGAACGGGCCGCCGTCGGCTCGCCGGGACGCACCAAGGTGTACATCCTCGACGAGGTCCACATGCTGACGGCGGCCGCGTCCAACGCGCTGCTGAAGACGCTCGAGGAGCCGCCCGAGCACGTCACGTTCGTGCTGGCGACGACCGACCCGCAGAAGGTGCTGCCCACCATCCGGAGCCGTACGCAGCACTACGAGTTCCAGCTGCTGTCGGCCAAGGAGCTCACCGACTACGTCCGCTGGATCGCCCAGGACGCGCCGCTCGA
The DNA here is from genome assembly GCA_023450775.1 of Actinomycetes bacterium. Classification (GTDB taxonomy): domain Bacteria; phylum Actinomycetota; class Acidimicrobiia; order Acidimicrobiales; family Microtrichaceae; genus Dermatobacter. Next base: position 3,060 of record JAEXGP010000195.1, read on the forward strand.
GCTGGCCGAGGAGTCGGTCGACTACGTGGTCCGTCAGGGTCGGGGCTCTGCCCGCGACACGCTGTCCGCGCTGGACCAGGTGGTCGCCGCGGGCGGCGTCATCACCCGCGACGCGCCGGTCGACCGGCTGCTGCAGGCGCTCGCCGACCGGGACAGCGGCGCTGCGGTGCTCGCCGTGTCCGACGCGCTGTCGCTCGGCCACGACCCGCGGGTCCTCGCCGAATCCCTGCTGTCCGAACTGCGCGACGCCTTCCTGTTGTCGCTCGGGGTCGAGGTGCCGCACCTCGTCGACGCCGACCGGGACCGTCTGGGGGAGTGGGCCGGCACGCTTGGCACGCCCACGCTGACCCGGGCCATGGAGGCCGTCGGGTCGGCCACCGTCGACATGCGCCAGGCCGCGGATCCACGGGTCCCGCTCGAGGTCGCACTCGTGCGGCTGTGCTCGTCCGGCGGTGCCGCCGCGCCGGCAGGCCGTGCCGACGACGGCGTCGTGGCCGAGCTGCTCGGACGCATCGAGTCGCTGGAGCGGGTGCTCGCGTCCGGTGGCGGGGGAGCCGCGCGTTCGGCGCGCCCCGCCGCGGCCGAGCCGGCCCCGGCC